>DASVHD010000006.1 GCA_036382775.1 bacterium
GACCAAACTCACGATCGCAAGAAGAATAAGCGTCGAGCGGATAGGCACTGAACCAAAGGCATAGTTGAATCCCATTTTCAGTTCCTGAAAAACATTTTGCTGCGATCTTGCCGCCGAGCGGGGTGCTAACTTCATGGCTAAAAGCGCCGCGATCACCGCCAAGGAACTGACCGCGTTCAGAGTAAAGCAAAGACCCTCGCCCACCGCCGCGATGATCACACCCGCGATAGAAGGGCCGATCAGGCGCGCGCTATTGAACATCGCGGAATTAAGCGCGATAGCGTTGCCCAGATCCTTTTTATCTTCGACCATTTCCACGATGAACGACTGCCGCGCCGGAATATCGAAGGCGTTCACCAGCGCGAGCACGGCCGTCAGGGCCACGACCCACCAAACCGTGATCGTGTTCGTGAAGATCAGAGCCGCGAGCACCACTGCCTGAAGCATCGCCAAAACCTGGGCGATAACCATGATCTTATGGCGATCGAATTTATCCGCCATGACGCCGGCGAACGGCGCCAGCACGAATGTCGGGAACTGGCTGAAGAAACCGGCTAGCCCGAGCATGGCCGGCGATTGCGTCAACCGGTACACGAGCCAGCCGATCGCGATCCTCTGCATCCACGTCCCGATCAGCGATATGCCCTGGCCGCCGAAGAAAAGCCGGTAATTACGGTAGCGGAAAGCCCGGAACATCAGGCGCCATGGACGCTGCTCGGTGGACAAGGCCATTATTGCACCCTGGTCTTTTCTGTGTCGTTTTCAGGTGCATTCTGGTGCACGGTGCCGCGCGACAAGGACGCAAAGATGCCGGCAAAGCATAGCGCGGCAAAAATGCCGAACAGAATCCTGAAACTGCTCATGAACTGCTGGTAATATGGTGGCGTGATCTCGACGCGTCCGATGACCAGGGAAAATACGAGCATGGCGAATCCCATGCTCATCATCTGCCCGACGAGCCGCATCGTACCGAGCGTTCCCGATGCAACGCCGTAAAACCTTTTATCCACCGAGCTCATTACGGCGTTCGTGTTAGGTGATGAAAAGCACGCGAACCCCAATCCCATGAACAGCAAGCAGGCGAGCACAAAACCAAAAGGCGTACCGGTCCTTAGCATAGCCAGGGCAGCCAAGCCCAAAGTGCATATCGCCATGCCCAGCGACGATACGATGCGAGGCTCGATCCGGTCAGACAACCGGCCGGCCAACGGAGAAAATGCCGTCATGACCAGGGGCTGGGCAATAAGTATCAGCCCGGCGTTCTGCGGGCTAAGGTTCTTGATGAATTGCAGGTAAAGGCTTAAGAGAAAACTCACCGCGGACGTGGCGCTGTAATTTATCAGCGCCGCGATGTTGGAAAAAGCATAGACCCGGTTATTCTTGAACAAGTTTATATCGATCAGTGGAAAATCCGCGCGAGTCTCCCAGAACGCAAATAGAACGATGGCGGCAATTCCCGCTATGATCAGAACAATCCCCCCTGCCCCGGGCAATTTTGAAAGGCCGAACATGGTCGCGAACAGCGCCGCGCCGTAGATCATGGCGCCGGCGATATCCATTTTTTCACCACCGGCTCCTGTCCATTCGCCTTTCATCTTCCAGACAATGCCTGCAATGATGAAAAGGCACAACGGGACATTGAACCAATAGACGCTGCGCCATCCCAGGTACTGCGTCAAAAAGCCGCCTAGTACCGGCCCCATTGAAAGACCAAGGTAAACTCCAGAGACATTGATCCCCAGCGCCTTCCCCCGCTCAGCCGGAGGAAATACTGTTGTCAGGATCGCTACGCCCGTACCAAAGATCATGGCGCCACCGATCCCTTCGATGATCCGAAACCCGATAAGCATTGCGCCTGAAACCGACAGGGCGCACAATACCGACGCCGCCAGGTAGACCGCGATACCAGCAAGGAAAATCCTTTTTCTGCCCCAGATATCAGCGATGCGGCCGATCGGCACCAAAAATATCGCTGCTGCCAGCATGTACGCAGCGGGCACCCAGCCCAGAAGGACCGCGTTCATCCCGAATTCTTTGCCGATCGTGGGCAGCGCGATATTAACGGCCGACCCCATGAAAGGCGTCAGAAAAGACGCGATAGTCGTTATCGTCAATACTAAGTTCCGGGGAATTTGCTTGGACATCTCAGACCACATTGTAGCAAATTATCGAGGACTGTCAATCACGGGGTCAACCCCGCACTATTTTCTATGACACGAGGGTCAAGCGCGGCGTTTTTTCAGTAGTAAAATCGCATTTTCGCATGATCGTAAGCTTTCGACCGATAATAGCGCGGGGTTGACATAGGCTACTTTTTTGATATAATAAACACATGCGACTAACTACCAAAACACGGTACGCGGTGCGTGCTATCTGCGAGTTGGCTGAACAGTCGGCAGATACTCCAATTTCGCTGAAAAAGATCGCTAATAAGCAGGGCATAAAACTAAAATATCTGGAACAGATCTTCATAAATCTGCACAAAGCCGGACTGGTCAAGAGCCGTAAGGGACCCCATGGCGGATACGTGCTGGGGAAGAAACCGGCGAAGATCAAGCTGCTCGAGATCATGCAGGCGGTGGGCGAGACGACCGATCCGGTCTTCTGCGCCGACGAAAATACGCGCAAGTTCTGCCCCAGGATGAACACCTGCTCGGCCCGGCCATTTTGGCGCCGGATGAAGATAATGATCGACAAATTCCTTTCGTCACATTCGATCCGGGACCTTTGCGGGTGTCAGGGTCTGGAAGGACAAGAATAACCATGATCAAATTGCCTGATATCGGGAAGATCTCACCCGAGGTCTTCAATGAACTGATCTTTCCCCGGCTGGGCGCTAAGTCCAAAAGCATTCTGGTGGGACCGCAGCATGGCGTGGACGTTGGCATCGTGAATATTAACGGCAAGGCGGTCGCCATGACAAGCGATCCGGTCTTCATCGTTCCCGAATACGGATTCAAGCGCGCTGCCTGGTTCGCCACGCATATCCTGGCGTCCGATATTGTAACCTCGGGTTTGCCGCCGATGTATCTGACCATTGACCTGAACCTGCCGCTGAGCATGACCGAAGCCCAGTTGACCGAAGTCTGGCAGACGATCCATGAAGAATCCACGAAGATGGGGATGGCGATAATCGGCGGGCATACGGCGCGTTATGACAACTGCAACTATCCAATGGTCGGTGGAGCCACGGTCATCGCGGTCGGCGACCTTGATCAGTACGTATCTCCCCGCTTTGCCCGGCCCGGTGACGTCATCATCATCACCAAAGGACCGGCGATCGAAGCAAGCGGGATATTCGCCACCATGTTCCCCCGCTTCCTGGCGCGGAAATTCGGCAATGCGTTTAGCCGGGCGGCTCAAAAGATATTTTACAAAATGTCAGTGGTTGACGACGCCATGACCGCGGTCAAGGTCGGGGTACGCGACCGAGGCGTCACGTCAATGCACGATGCCACCGAATGCGGAATCTGGGGCGGAATATACGAAGTCGCTCAGGCCGCCGGTGTCGGTGCAAGAGTTGAAAAGGAAAAGATCGTCATGGAAGCAGGCGTGGAACGCATCTGCGAACTTTTCAACATCGATCCTTTCTCGTCGATCAGTGAGGGTACGCTGATCATAACCTGCCGCGAACGATATGCGGCTGCGGTCGTCGCCAAGTTGGCGGCCAGGAAGATCAAATCCTCGATCGTCGGTGAACTCACACCCAAAAAGTCAGGCCTGATCCTGGCTGAGAACGGACGCGAGAAAAAATTGGTGCATCCGATCGTCGATCCGTTCTGGAGCGCGTTCTATAACGCTCTGCAGCAATACCGCAACCTGGAAACCGTCTAGATCAGCCGGTTTTACTTACCAGTTGATATACCAGTTAAGACCGACCGTCGTCATTTCCACGCCGATGCCCTGGTTTGAGCTTAGATAACGGTAATTGCAGTCGATCGAGATCGCCTTTCCGAGGTATAAAGAGACGCCGGCGAAACCCGATCCGAAAGTGCGGGCGGTTGCCGTTTCAATGTATTCGATCATCCGGTTTGATTGCAGCGCAGTATTGACATCCAGGTCGTCGTTATATAGAACGAGCATGCCTTCCACGCCAAAAAAGGGCGCCAGAAAGAATCGTCCAATGCGCGGCTGGATGTTCAATCTCAGTCCCATGCCAATTCCCGGACCAGCATACTGCGGATTATTCAGACAAACCACAGCGGGCTCAATATAGCAATGCGGCAGTGCCTCGGCCTGAATGTGAAATTCGCCACCATAATAAATACCGGGCAGCTGCGCTATGGTCAATGTCTGGTAATCGCAGGACTGCTGTCCCGAAACACTAGCCCCGATGCCTAGTCTTCCGGCAAAAGCAACGGAGGCGATGACACCGACTACTATTATTATTTGTCTCATGATGATCTCCTGTCCTAATAATATGCAATTTCTATGCCTATATCTGCACACTTAAGTCTCGTAATAACATGGATAATCTGACCGCTTTATTTAATCGTATTGTACAAAAGTATAACATATGCTCTTTGTTAATAACAAATTTTGATTTAATTTCAGTGTTACTTTTCTATTGTTAGGGTATTTACATAATTTTGGATGTCATTATAAATTTTTCTTATTCTAATTTAATGACCTTTGCAATACTTCTTTTACCATTGCTGAATATTGTAATAAAATAGACTCCGCCTGGCAACTGTTTGCCAGTACCATCATCTCCGAGCCAAACAATGCTTTTATTACTTGGCTCAATTCTGAAATTCTTCACTTCTTTTCCCGTAATATCAAAAATTGCGATTTTGATGATTTCACCACCAGGTAAGGAATGCCAGTCAATCTTCAATTGCCGCGTAAATGGGTTAGGAATAGCAGAGATCCAAAACCTTTTTATTGCGCCCGGAATAATTTGTTCCTCAATCTTAGTCTCATTCTCGCCGCGTTTGTAAAAGATATCTTCAGCTCCAACCCGCTGGTCCATCCAGTCCAAATGCAGGCGGTTGCTCATGTCAGCCGCAATCCGCGGCTCAGCGGGATACAGCGCAGGAGGTTGGTATACAATGGGCATAGGCGGTATCACATAATTACCATTGGTATCAAGCTTAGTATACACAATACCCCAAGGATCCATTTGCCGAGTCCAAACCACATGCAAATATTGTAATGAATCCATTGCCATCCGGACGCCGATATTCCCCTGAAAAGGATTGAGGGTCAGCGGTCCCACTAAGATATTCCCATATTGGTCAAGTTTTAAATACTCGATCGTGATCCCCGGCTCGGTCGGATTACGGTAAACCATATGGATATTCTGGCTGTGATCCGCAATCATCGTAGGGCGACCCCCGTAACCAAAAAATTTATTGTCGATCAACACGTTACCAAACCAATCTAGCTTTGTATAGGCCAACCGGTCTGCCGGACCGCTGTCCGCACGATAAGCCAGATGAACATTGGCAAAACTGTCCACCCCGATACCAGGCCAGTAAGAAAAAACGTTCGCCGGCGACACCCGCATCCTGGCAATGATCGGATTACCCATTGAATCCAGCTTTGTGTAGCTTATTTGGTCGTAACCAGCCACATTATCGTTCCACGCCACATTGATCTCGTTGTAACGGTTCAAGACGATTTCAATGGGATAACCGCCGTTATTGCCGCTCACAGCCAGATGCGAAGGAACGATCACCGAACCGTCATGGGCCAGCCTTGCGTGCCATAGACCCCAGCCTAGTGGCGTATCATTAAGCCAGACAATCTGCAGATTATTGGATGCATCTACGGCGACGCGTGGGCCAAGCGAATACGAAGCATTGTTGGATACTGAAGTTTCCGCGAACAGGCATGCACCCAGGCTGTCACGCTTTGAAAACAATGCCTCACCGGTACCATTTACCCAGGTGGCGCTGTCCCAAACCGCCCAGACATAATGATGACCATCCACCGTAATATCCGGGTCTCCTCGATTCTTTACGTCCTCTGGTGTCAACAATATATCATCGGACCACCCGGCAGGATAAGCTGTCAATAGCATAATACTGCAAAATACCGCTAACAAACAAGAAATCATAGCATGTCGCATGAAAGCAACTCCTTTTTTTCTATGTCTATAAAGCACTTATAGGCTCCTTATATTCATAATTGTACTTAACCCATAAATAACCGGACATTTCTTGCTTAGATAATAACCTAAATGATATCATCGATACTTGATTAACCTGTTTACCACTAGACCGACTAACTGCTGCGGAATACGCGAAATTCGCATTGATGAATAATCGGGAAATGCTGATTATTAAAAAAGATCTTGTCTTGTAATTGTCTGAAATTATTTTAAGCATATAATGATTTATATACATAGTTTTATTATAATATTTTGTCGTTGTTTGTCAAGAGTCGGTGTGAATGAACTATTTCGCCCTGTTTAATCATAATAATTACGATGGAGGCTGTGCTCGTATGTCGTCTTTTTAACAAATATCCGTACAACTACAGACTTTGCATACATTAATATACTTGTTGACTTCTGTATTATTTTATATATAATTAACGTCTATGTTGACAAAAAAAAGGCTACAAATTGGTTAAATGGCAACTGGTTAAACGGTTAAAATATTTTATATATTAAACAGGAGATAAATGGATCCAATAGCTAATATGCTGACCATAATAAGAAATGGCTGCCGCACGAGCAAGATGGAAGTGACTGTCCCCTACTCGCGGATAAAGGCCGAGATCTTGAGGATCTTGCTGGAAGAGGGTTTTATTAATAATTTCAGCCTGGATTCCGAGAAGAAGCCGAAAAAAATATCGATCATGCTCAAGTATTCAAAAGACGGCGAGTCGGTCATCCGGAACTTGACCAGGATATCTAAGTGTTCCCGGCGAGTCTACGTGCCAAAGAATGAAGTTCCAAAAGTCCTTGGCGGGCTCGGCATCGCTATCCTGACGACGCCTAAAGGCATCCTCAGCGACCGCGAAGCACGCCAGCAGAAGGTCGGCGGCGAAGTGCTCGCTTACATATATTGACCGTACAGGAGGATAAATGGCAAAAAAACGTATGCGACCGATCATCGTTCCCAAGGACATAAAGGTCGCACGCTCAGGATCATCGCTTAAGATCACCGGCCCCCTTGGCACCAACGAAGTCATTATCAGTGCCAAGACCGAGGTCGAGATCAAAGATAACCAGATCATGGTCAAGAACGTCGACGAGAGCACGGAAGCCGCGGCACAGCAGGGTACAATCAGAACGCTCATCCTCAACGCGATCGACGGCGTTACCAAGGGATTCATGAAAACGCTTATTGTCCAGGGAACTGGATACCGCGCGCAGCTTGGCAGTGGCGGCGTGCAGCTTTTTCTCGGTTACACCAAGCCGGTGACGATCGTATTCCCGAAGGAAATCAAATGCGAACTGAGCACCGTGAAAAGCGCGGATAAAGGCGATCTGACTTATATTACGATCAAAGGCAGTAACAAACAACAGATCGGTGACCTGGCGGCAGAGATCAGGGCTACCCGCGTTCCCGACCCCTACAAGCACAAAGGCGTGAGGTATGCCGACGAAGTATTGAGGAAAAAAGTCGGTAAACGGGCCGTCGTGCAGGCATAACATGGGAACCGGACAAGGAGTAAAAGCATTATGAAGCTGATGGGCAGGTATAAAAGGCACAAACGGATCCGCAAATCGGTGATCGGCACTACCAAACGGCCGCGGCTTTGCGTTTTCCGAAGCAACCGCCATATATACGCGCAGATCGTGGATGACACCAGCGGCAAGGTGCTGTTTGGTTATTCTACCCAGAACGACAAGAATATAATAAAAATGAAAAAAATGGCCGCCGCGCTGGAGGTTGGCAAGGGTCTTGCCAAACTGGCGCTGGAAAAAGGCATCACTGATATCGCCTTTGACCGCGGCGGTTATAAATACCACGGCCGCGTGAAGGCGCTGGCCGATGGCGCCCGTAAAGCGGGTTTGAAATTCTAACTTCCCATGAGATCGCAAGGAGGTAAATTGCCAGACATCATGTCCGAATTTATTGAAAAACTTGTCGAATTGAAAAGGGTCTCGAAAGTCGTAAAAGGCGGTAAGCGGATGAAACTGTACGCCTGCGTTGTGGCGGGCGACGGCAACGGAAGCGTGGGTATCGGTCATGCTAAATCGGCAGAAGTGGCGCCGGCGATCAAAAGAGCGACGGAAATAGCCAAGAAGAGCATGGTCAAGGTCGCTGTCCACGAGGGAACTATCCTGCATCAGGTGCTGGGAAAATTCTCAGCCAGCAAAGTGATCTTGAAACCGGCATTGCCGGGCAGCGGGATCATCGCTTCGAATGCGGTCCGTGCGGTCTGCGAAGCTGCCGGCATAAGAAATATCCTGTCCAAGGCGCTGGGTTCCAGGAACTCGACCAATCTTGCGATGGCCACGATCATGGGATTGAAGTCGATAAGGACCGCTGCGGCCGTGGCGGAAATGCGAAACAAACCATTGGAATATTTTATCAGGAAAAGACATGAAAAAGATCAAAGTGACACTGAAAAAAAGCCCGATTGACAAGATCTTAAGGCATAAATTGACGCTCAAAGCCCTGGGATTGACACGGATCGGCAAGAGTCGTGTTTACACGGACAGCCCGGCGCTGCGCGGGATGCTTAACCAGGTAAGCTACATGCTGCTCATCGAAGAAAACGCGGATACGACACCTGAGGCCAAACCAAAAGCGCGCAAGGAGAAAGGCGACCATGAAGCTAAATGAAATTAAACCGCGAAAGGGTACGACGCATAAGAACAAACGCGTGGGATGCGGTCCGGGTTCTGGCCATGGAAAAACATCGACCCACGGACATAAGGGACACAAAGCCAGATCAGGTTACCGGGTGAAAATGGGATTTGAGGGCGGCCAGACGCCGTTGATCAGAAGACTCCCCAAACGGGGCTTTTTCAATATCTCAAAGATTGTTTATGAGGTCGTGAATCTATCCCGGCTCAACGGTTTTGACGCGAATGCCGAGGTCACGCCGGAAACCCTCAAACAAAAGGGCATTATCAAGGGTAAATCAAAGCTAAAGATATTGAGCCAGGGCGAGCTCTCCAAACCCCTTATCATCAAAGCTCACAGTTTCTCCAAGAAAGCGCTCGAGAAGATTGCCGGCGCGGGCGGACGGACCGAGAAAATCGCATGAACCAGGCGATCTCATCTTTCCAAAACATCTTCCGCGTTCCCGATCTCAAAAAGAAACTGGGATTCACGTTCCTGGCGGTCGCCATATACCGTCTGGGCGCACACCTCCCCCTGCCGGGCATTAATGCCCAGGCCCTGGGCATGCTGATGCAGCAGCTCAAACAGCAGGGTTCGGCTTTTGGCATGATGGATATCTTCGTGGGCGGCGCCCTGTCACGGGCAGCGATCCTGTTCCTCGGAGTCATGCCGTATATCTCGGCGTCCATTATTTTCCAGCTGCTCGGTTCGGTATTCCCCCAGGTTGAAAAATTACAGCGGGACCAGGCTGGACGCCGGAAAATAACCCAGTATACGCGGTACCTCACCGTCGCGCTCGCGCTGTTCCAGGCGTACGGCATTTCCTTTTATCTTGAAAGCCAGAAATTCACCGGCGCAGCCGGCATCATCCAGATCGTCTACACTCCGGGTTGGGCCTTCCGTTTAACCGCCATGCTCACGCTGACCTGCGGCGCCATCTTTGCCATGTGGATCGGCGAGCAGATCACGGAGAAAGGCATTGGCAATGGTATTTCGTTCATCATCTTCATCGGGTGTCTCGAGGAGTACCCGAGTTATTTCTTCAGGACCATTCAGATGGTCCTGACCCAGGGGCTGTCGATCATCAACCTAATACTGGTGCTCGTCATAATGGTATTTATCGTCGCCGCGGTCATTGTCATGACCCAGGCGGTGCGAAAGATCCCGGTCCAGTACCCAAAGCGCATTGTCGGCCGGCGCATGTATGGGGGCCAATCCACCTTCCTGCCGATACGCGTCAATACTGCTGGTGTGATCCCCATTATTTTCGCGCAATCGCTGGTCGTTTTTCCCAGTACTGTTGCCGCCTATGTTCCCGCCCTGAAACAGCTCACCACGTCGTTCCGGCCCGGATTCTGGGGTTATGACATCATATTCTTCGCCCTGATCGTGTTCTTTACGTACTTTTACACATCGATCGTTTTCAACCCTGTGGAACTGGCGGACAATATGAAGCGTTACGGCGGTTTCATCCCCGGCATCAGACCTGGGCCCAAGACTGCGGAATATGTCGACACCGTGCTCTCGCGGGTCACGATGCCCGGAGCCCTGTTCCTCGGTTTTATCGCCCTGGTGCCCTGGTATCTCATCAATTTCCTTAACATCCCGTTCTATTTCGGCGGCACCACCCTGCTGATCATCGTCGGCGTCGCCCTGGACACGCTGCAGCAGATCGAATCGCAGCTGATGATGTACCATTACGAAGGATTCATGAAGAAAGGAAAGATCCGGGGCCGTAGATGATGTTCGTGCTGTTCGGTCCCCCGGGTGTCGGTAAAGGAACCCAGGCCGACCTGCTGACCAAGAACTTCAATCTGATCCGTTTCTCCATGGGTGACACGCTGCGCGATGAAGTAAGCCTTAACACATCGATCGGTTCCCGCGTGAAACGCTATCTCGACCAGGGTACTCTCGCGCCCGACGACCTAATATTCGAGATCGTCGAGGACTTTCTGCGCGAACACCGCAACGAAGGCGTCCTGTTCGATGGTTATCCCCGAAATTTGAACCAAGCGCAGAACCTTGAGAAATCGCTGGCCCAGCTTGAACTGTCCATTACCGCCGCCATCGAACTGTCGCTCAATAACGACGAGATCATCAAGCGCATGACCAGTCGCCGCTTCTGCACGAACTGTGGTCGCATCTATAACCTGCTCACCAACCCACCCGCCCGGGAAGGAGTCTGTGATATCTGCCATGGCCAGCTCGTAAAAAGATCGGACGATGAAGTCGATATCATAAACCGGCGGTTCCAGATCTATGAAGAACAAACCAAACCCCTTGTTGACTACTATAAAACTTTAAGCGTGTACAAGCGCATCGAGGCCTCCGGGTCACCGCAGGACGTCAACGCCAAGATAGCAGCGGTCATCAATGCCGGTATTAAATGACACGGCGATCAAAAATATTACCGTTGCCGGTAGTATCATCTATGAGATCTTTTCGATCGTTGACGGTATGAACCTTAAGGGCACAACGACATTGGCCTTGAATGACCGTATTGACGAGATCATCCGCGAGCATAACGCCATTCCGACCTTTCTGAACTACCGCGGGTTCCCAAAAAGCTGCTGCATTTCCTTGAACAACGAGGTCGTGCACGGGATCCCGGATGAGCGGACGATCCGGGATGGCGACCTGGTAAAGGTCGATATCGGCGTCACCTACAAAGGGTACATCGCCGATGCAGCCAGGACTTTCCCCGTGGGTAAGGTGGATCCGGCAGCGCTCGCACTTATTCGGGTAACAAGACAAGCGCTCGCAAACGGCATCGCCTCGGCTCAGGCCGGTCACCGGATCGCGGACATATCACGGGCGGTCCAGAAGACGGCTGAGGCCGGCGGTTTCAGCGTGGTCCGTGAATTGACCGGGCATGGGGTCGGAGAAAATCTCCACGAGGAACCCATGATCCCTAACTATTTATGCGAGGGTTCTAGCCCGCCCATAAAAAAGGGAATGGCGCTGGCGATCGAACCAATGATAAATGCAGGCGGATACGATGTGGTTACGGCGGCGAACGGCTGGACGATCATCACGAAGGATAATTCTTTGTCCTGTCACTATGAAGATACCATCGTTGTTCTTGAGCACGGCAATCTCAACGTGACGCGGGTATTGGAGAACTAGCAATGGCAAGAAAAGACCTGATCCAGACGGAAGGCACGATTATCGAAACATTGCCCAATGCCATGTTCCGGGTCGAGCTTGATAATGGGCACAAAGTTCTGGCACACGTTTCCGGCAAGATGAGGATGAGCTACATCAAGATCTTACCCGGTGACCGCGTGCTCCTAGAATTGTCTCCCTATGACCTGTCACGTGGCAGGATCGTCTGGCGCTATAAATAGTATTATATTGGGCATGCAGAAAGGTCTTGATTTTTCGGTAATATTATGTATAATAAGTGTTTAAGGAGAAAAAGTGAAAGTTAAAGCTTCGATAAAAAAAAGATGCTCCGCATGTCGGATCATTAAAAGAAAAGGTGTCGTGATGGTCATCTGCAAGAACCCGCGGCACAAGCAGCGTCAGGGATAAAGGAGGTCTATGCCCAGGATTGCAGGTGTTGATCTGCCGATGAACAAACGCATTGAGCATGGTTTGACCGCGATTTATGGCATCGGTTTGCCGACGGCCAAGAAAATAGTCACCAATTGCGGTCTCGATCCTTTAAAGAAAATAAAGGACTTGACCGAAGAAGAAGTTACCAAGATCAGGAAGCTGATCGAATCCGATTACAAGGTTGAGGGAGCACGGCGAGCCGATATCGCCGCTGATATCAAAAGGCTTATCGATATTGGTTCTTACCGTGGTCACAGACATAAGATTGGATTGCCGGTTAGAGGACAGCGTACACGCACGAACGCCCGGACCAGGAAAGGCAAACGTAAGACTGTGGCTGTGATCAAGGCGACAACAACGGAGAAAAAATGATAAAAAAGAAGATCGTTAGACATAAGAAAGGCGTACGCGCCGAACAAATGGGGATCGCTAATATCTTCGCCAGTTTCAATAATACGATCGTGTCGCTCTGCGATTTTAAAGGGAACGTCCTGTGCTGGTCCAGCGCCGGCCGTCTGGGGTTCAAAGGTACGAAAAAAGGCACCGCGTATGCGGCACAGCAGTCAGCTACGACCGTGGGCAAAGAAGCGCTCGCGATGGGTGTCAAGAAGATCGAGGTCCGGGTTAAGGGTCCCGGTCCTGGTCGCGAGGCCGCGATCAGGACGCTTCAGACCGTCGGGTTGACGATAACGACGATCAAAGACGTCACGCCGCTACCTCACAATGGCTGCCGCCCACCCCGTCGAAGGAGAGTCTAACCGTGGCCCGCTACATTGGTCCTAAATGCAAGATCTGCCGCCGTGAGAGCGAGAAACTTTTTCTGCGCGGCAGCCGGTGTTATACGGATAAGTGTGCTTTTACGCGCCGTGGTTATCCTCCGGGCACTCATGGCAAGGTCGGCCGGAGAAAACTTACTTCCTATGCGATCCAGTTGCGGGAGAAACAAAAAGTGAAATCAATGTACGGTCTGCTGGAAGCCCAGTTCCGCAAGACGTTCGCGGAGGCGGTAAAACAGGCCGGTTCGCCGGGCGAGAACCTTCTGGTCGCCCTTGAGCGGAGGATCGACAATACGATCTACCAGGTCGGGATCGCATCGTCAAGGACCCAGGCACGCCAGCTTGTCAGGCATGGTCACATATTAGTCGATGGCAAGAAAACAAGCATTCCGTCGTACCAGGTGAAAGTGAACCAGACGATCTCGGTATCGGAGCCGCTGAAGAAAAATCCGTTCGTCAAAAGGTCCCTTGAGGAACGCGATCCGGAAAAGATCGTGGGCTGGCTGAAACTGAACAAAGAGAATATCACCGCGACCGTTGTACGATTGCCAAAACGCGAGGATATCACTTTCCCTATTCAGGAAAATTTGATCGTGGAGCTGTTCTCTAAGTAAGGAGCACTATGACACTCAAACCGCTGGTGATGCCAAAAGGCATAGAGATTGATAAAGAAGCAACTGTCGATACGTTCGGACGGTTCACATTAAGCCCGCTGGAGCGAGGCTATGGTGTGACGCTGGGCAATGCTCTTCGAAGATTCCTGCTGTCATCAATCCAGGGCGCGGCCATAACCAAGGTACGGATCGGCGATATCCTGCAAGAATTTTCCACGGTCACGGGCGTGTATGAAGACGTGGTCGAGATCGTCCTGAACCTGAAGCGGATCCGCGTCAAACTGCTCAGCGATGAACCGACGACGTTGACCTTGAAAATAAAAGGCAAAAAAGAATACTTGGCAGAGGATTTCGAAAAAAATCCGCTCGTCATCATTACCAACCCCAAGCAGAAGATCTTGACCGTAACCGACACCAAGGTGAACCTGACCATGGAAACCACGGTCGAATTGGGCCGCGGATTCGTTCCGGCCGAGATCCTGAAGCGAGGCGACGCACCGATCGGCACGATCTTCCTGGACGCCGTGTTCTCACCGGTCCTATCCGTGAATTTCGACGTGCAAAATACCCGCGTGGGCACCCGTACCGATTACGACAACCTTATGCTTGAGATCAAAACCGACGGCACGGTCACGCCGGTAGAAGCCCTGGTCGAGGCGGCCAGTTTGCTCAAGCAGCACCTGACATACATCACCGAGCTGGGCAAGGGTTTGATGACCCTGGAAGACCCGATCCAGAAAACGTACAACGATCTTAAAACGGCGTTGAGCGAAAAGGGTCTGAACCTGCTGATCGAACCTCAATACACGACCAAGGAACAGCTTGACGCAGAACACCGGCGCATTCGCGAGATCCTCAAGCGGAGCATCGACGAACTGGAGATCTCCGTGAGAACCTCCAACTGTCTGAAAGGCCGGAATATCCAGAGCATCGGCGACCTGGTGAAGAAAACGGGCAAGGAATTGCTCACCTATGATAATTTCGGACGCAAGTCGTTGAAGGAATTGGAAAAGATCCTCGGTAAAATGGGCCTGCATTTGGAAATGGACGTCGACCGCTATCTCAAGGAAGACATTTGATCCAACCGGATCTGAAGCGATCGCCAGCAAAGGAACGGTAACGGCATGAGACATGGAAATAAAGTAAAAAAATTGGGCAGGAAGGCGGCGCACCGTTTGGCACTGTTAAAGAACCTTTGCCGCGCGCTGTTCATCCACGAAAGGATCAGAACCACACTGCAAAAGGCCAAGGAAGCACGGCGTCTTGCAGAACGCCTTATCGAATTTGCCAAGCATAACGATCTCGCGGGCAAGCGTCATGTTTATCGCTATATTCCCGATCATAAACTAGTCAAGATCATCTGCGGCGAGATCGCACCCAAGTTCGCGGAAAGAAAGGGCGGTTATACGCGCATTTATAAACTCGGACCCAGGACCGGCGACGGCGCGGAAATGGTCCTCCTTGAACTTGTCGAGCGGAGCGATGATAACGTCCTGGACCTGCGCCGCAAGCTGATCGAACGCCGGCACGGTGCCGAGGAAAAAGTGAAAAAGGAAAAGGCGAAAAAAGACAAAGAACAGCCGAAGAAAAAAGAAGAAGGCATTAAAGAAAAATCAAAACCGGACAAACACCAGAAAGAACGCGCGGATATTGACCGTAACAAAGAAAAAGAGAAAAATAAGGAAAAGGACAAAAAGAACAAGAACGACAAGACCCAAAAACAGCAACCGTTAAAGAAAAAATAAGAACTTGCGCCGAAAAAATTCATACTTTCCCCCAAACCGCCGAGCGCGATAGAATACATATAAACCGCAGACCACAGGCGAAATCCGTGGTCTATGAATAAATCTAAATCAAGTACGAAATTCTAATATCGAAATTCCAACCCCCGTTAGACAATAAACGTCTAACGGGGCAGGCAAATCCAAAATTCAAATGTTCAAAAAGTTTTGGATTTCGAGAATTAGTGCTTTGATATTGTTTAGGATTTAATATTTTTTTCAAGGTATCTCTTCCAGATCTTCTCTCGCCACCGCGTCAATGTTAAGGTTTGAACCGCCGAACCTCTTGTAGCGCCGCGCGCCGGCCATGGCGATCATCGCGCCATTGTCAGTGCAGTATTCTCTGTCGGGGACGTGGATCTGGCAGCCGGTTTCTTGTCCGAGTTTTAGTAGCTTGTTCTGCAACGTCTGGTTTGCCGAAACACCACCAACAAGGCCCACATCCTTGACCCCCAGGTCTAAAACCGCTTTTTTCGTCACCTGCACGAGTTGCGACAGCGCGGATTCCTGAAAATTGGCTGCAATATCGGCCAGCCTACTGTTCCCATACTGTTGAACGTAATAGAGAACGGCTGTCTTCAAACCGGCGTAGCTGAAATCGTATCGACCCGCCTTCGGAACCGGAAATCGGATCGCACCGAGTTGACCTTTAAGCGCGTACTTTTCAATGTAGGGACCACCCGGATACGGCAGGCCGATCAACTTAGCCACCTTGTCGAACGCCTCGCCGCAGGCGTCATCCACGGTCCGGCCGATAGTTACATAATTGAATTCTTTTTTTACCAACACCAGCTCGGTATGCCCACCGGAGACGAGCAGCACCAGATATGGATACGCCGGTCCTTTACCCCCGACGTGAAGCGTATAGATATGGCCTTCAAGGTGGTTTGTGCCGATAAACGGCTTTTTCAACGCAACCGCGAGGGCTTTGGCATACGACAATCCCACCAGCAGGGAACCCATCAGACCTGGTCCCCTGGTCACGCTGATCAAGCCGATATCCCGCAGACCGCACCCGGCGATCTCGAGGGCGACATTGACCAGCGGCACGATGACCTTGATGTGGTTCCGTGCGGCAAGTTCCGGGACCACGCCGCCATATTTTGTATGAACGATCTGGCTTGAAACGACGTTCGAGCGCACCCTGCGGTCTTCGAGGATGCCGATGGCGGTTTCATCGCACGACGTTTCAATGCCGAGCGTTATCATATCATATATTGTATCTGGAAAATATGATAAATCAACCGTGACGGAATATGAATGCGCGCCTTGACACGGGCTTTATTTTGGTTAACCTAAATAATCCATGGCCCTGATACTCCTGCTAGTTGCACTGGCGCCCGGTTTCTTCCTTCTCTGGTATTTCTGGCACCGCGACCGGTACGAACCGGAACCAAAGAAAAAGATCATCCTCACTTTTATCCTGGGCGCGGTCATGGTGATCCCGGCGATATTGATCGAGGTCTTGCTGGAACGCGGCGCAAACGCCCTGGCTGCCGGAGTACTCAATATTTTTCTGGTTTCGTTCATTGTAGTTGCGCCGACCGAAGAACTGCTTAAATTTTTCGTCATCAAGCAATGGGTATACAATTCAGTAGAGTTCGATGAAGTGATGGACGGCATTGTCTACGCCGTATCGACATCTCTTGGTTTTGCCACACTGGAAAATATCTTTTACGTATTTCAACACGGTATCAGCACCGGCATAATCCGGGCGTTCCTGGCCGTCCCCGGACACGCGTTTTACGCCGCGATCATGGGATATTATCTTGGCCTTGCCAAGTTCGCGCCGTGCAAAAAAGGGCGGCTCATATTAACCGGCATCTTATTGGCAATATTTTTTCATGGCTTATACGATTTTCTGTTATTCACGAAGACCGCGCTGGCTGTGCTGGTCATACCTTTGATCATCGCGCTTGGTTTTATCGTAAGAAAGAACGTAAAAACCGCTGAAGTCCAGAGCAAGACGCGGCTGGATGAAGAAAATAAATGCTCATGACCAACTTTTATTAAAAAAGAGGAGAAATTGATGGCAAAATTATTGAACGGCAAGGAAACATCCGAAAAGATGCGCAGCGAAATGAAGGTGGAAGTCGCCAGGCTCAAGGAAAAATACAACCTCACCCCCGGGCTTGCGGTCATCCTGGTAGGTGATCATCCGCCTTCGGTCTCATACGTCAAATCAAAGGAACAGGCATGCGCCGATATCGGGGTGCTCTCCAAGAAATACAAGTTCGCTGCCGATTATCCCCAAACCGATCTGCTGAAGCTCATCGATGATCTCAACCGCGATCCTTCGGTCCACGGCATACTGGTGCAAGTCCCTTTGCCCGGTCACGTCGACGAGAAAAAAGTTCTTTACGCCATTGACCCGGCCAAGGATGTCGATGGTTTTCATCCCGTCAATATCGGGAAAATGATGATCGGCGGCGACTGTTTTCTGCCCTGCACGCCTTTCGGCATCCAGCAGCTGATGCTGCAGAACGGGATCGACGTTGGCGGTAAACATGTTGTCATCGTGGGCCGTAGCAATATCGTCGGCAAACCACTGGCGATGATGCTGATCCAGAAAAAAAGGGGAGCGAATGCTACGGTCACAATATGCCACACCGGCACGAAAGATCTGGCGCGGCATGTAGGGCAGGCGGATATCCTGGTGCTGGCGGCAGGTAAACCAAACACCGTGACCGCGGACATGATCAGCGATGGCGCCGTCGTTATCATCGTCGGCCAAAACTGGATCGAGGACAAGACCAAAAAAAGCGGTTTCCGGGTCATCGGCGACGTGGATTTCGAAGCAGCCAGTCACAAGGCCAGTGCGATCACCCCGGTGCTCGGCGGTGTCGGTCCGATGACGATCACCATGCTCATGCACAACACGATCCTGTCGGCAAAACGGCACGCCGGCATAGATTGAAAACTGCGGCGCGATGGGTCCTGGAATCAAGACCATCAGCTACAGCGCGACCCGGAATGAGATAATCGTTCTCGACCAGACCCGGCTTCCCGGCCGCGTATCGTTCGTCGCATTAAGAACTCCCGAAGATGTCTTCCAGGCCATCCGTAAACTCATGGTCAGGGGAGCGCCTTTGATCGGCGTGGCTGCCGCCTACGGCGTTGTCCTCGCGGCCAAAAAAGGAAACCTCAGGGAAATCCTGCATGCCGCCGACCTTATAAGATCGGCTCGGCCCACGGCGGTCAATCTGTCCTGGGCCATCGAAAGGATGAAGACCGCAGCCATGGCATCTCTCAGTCCTGGAAAAAATAGGGGATCGGTCTCCACCATGCTGCTGCAGGAAGCCCGAAACATTGAGAACGAGGATAAAACTGCCTGCCGGCGGATCGGCAGATTTGGAGCCCGGTTGATCAAGAACGGTATGAAGGTCATGGTTTACTGTAATGCCGGTGCCCTCGCGACATCCGGTATTGGCACGGCGCTGGGCGTGCTTTATACTGCGCGGAGGCAGCGCAAACGGTTTTCGGTCTATGCCTGCGAGACCAGGCCGCTGCTCCAGGGCGCCCGCTTAACGACATGGGAATTGAACCGCGCCGCGATCGAGGCGTTTTGCATCTGCGACAACATGGCGGCAGCATTCATGCCCCAGATCGGCTGTATTCTTGTCGGCGCTGACCGCGTCGCGGCCAACGGCGACACCGCCAACAAGATCGGGACCCGCGGACTTGCGATCATAGCGAAATACCACCGGGTGCCGATATACGTCGTCGCGCCGGTTTCGAGCTTCGATCTTCATACTGCTTGCGGCTGCGGCATTCCCATCGAACAGAGACCGGAGGAGGAGATCACGACCATTAATGATGCCCGGATCACAGCCGCAGGAACTCATATCCGCAACCCAGCGTTCGATATAACGCCCGCTTCGCTCATCACTGCCTTTGTATCGGACCGGGGAATTATATCGCCGCCTTTTAGAAAGAACATAAAACAGCGTCTGAGCCGCACCTGAGATGCCATGCTGATGTTCGCCGCGCTGCTGATCACGTTTATCCCGGATGACAACCTGCCGCCGCTGCCCGATCCGACGCAGGTCGTGTTCCCCGAACCACCCGTATTCATTGAACCGGAACCCGGCTATTTATGCCTGTTTGGATTGGCTGGCAACCGCTATACTGCCGGATGCACAGCCAGTGTGCGTGGTCTTGTAACCAGCATCTCTTTCGACCAGCATGATCTGTGGTCATTGTGCCGGACCGAAGCCGCGGCGGCGTCATACTCGTCATCGGTCACGCACTTTTACTTCAAGCCGGCAATCCGGTACTTCCGGGAAGCCCTTGTGGACACTACGAGTCTGACCCGGCCGATGCTTGATCTGTATCTTATGGCGCCACGGTTCGTGACATATGGAAACATCGCAGCCAGCCGCTGGAAGATCAATGGCAATAACTACAATGAAAACAACGGCAGGCTGGGCATGGTCTTTGACCGCACCATCTATTTACCATCACTAGACATCGCCATTTGGCAATCCGGCACGACCGTGAAATCAAGCTGGACAGGATCGATCAACATCAACCGTCTTCATGCTGGCGTTGAGTCTCCCCTGCCCTATGGTTTTCCGTCGCCGCGCCTGTTCATCGCCTACCGCCAGCCGGCCATGAAACTGCAGGCTTCAGTTAAGTCCGGGATCGATATTAGATCGCTCAATGATCTATATGAACCGGAGCGCCCTTTTCACCTGCCCTATCCGGTGCCGGACGAAAGCCTTAGGATACGTGCCGACCTTGAATGTACATTTGATTACATCCAACAACGTATGCAGCTCGGTATGACGTATCGGAACAACAAAACCCGGCTTGTGGTCCAAGGCGACATGTCCTACAGAACCATTTGTATGATCGAAGAAATCGCTGCCTTTGTCAAAACCGAGAACAAACTGACCGCTGGCATCTTCACTGGCCGGAACTTACTGACGGGACGCTATGCGTGGACTTCATTTCCGGTCCTCTACCAGCCGCGATTTGAGCTCAACGATCAGATAGAATTACGCTGCGGACCTGCTTTTGTGCGTACCGTGGTATCCCTGCTTCTGGCAAGAAGAGGCGTGAACGCGACACTTCCAGACCTGCTTTTGCTTGACCTGCGGCAGTGCGGTTTTACATACCATTGGATGACCGTATACGCAGCCGTGGATAACGTAACAGACATAAGTAAAAACCTCTATGATGGTTATGGGTTATCGCCGCGAAGCTATGCCGGCGGTATTGATATCAATTTTTGGTTCTAAGACCTTAACACGCGCATCATTTGCCGGTGGATCAGTCCGTTCGTTCCCAGTACTTCATTTCCATAGATATTGAAGGACCGGCCTTTGAAATCGGAGATGTGGCCGCCCGATTCCCTCAGGATCAGGCTGCCGGCGGCCTGGTCCCATGGTGACAACTTAAGCTCCCAATACCCATCGAACCTTCCGCAGGCCGTATAACAGAGGTCCAGGGCAGCCGAACCCAACCGGCGCACGGCCTGGGCTCGGACGGCAAAACGGGCGAAATGGTCCAGGTTATTGATCCGACTACGCCGCACGTCGTATGGAAAACCGGTCACCAACAGGCTTTGTTCCAGTCGCCGCGTCGACGAGACATGGATCCTTTTGCCGTTCAGATATGCACCGCCGTGACGGATCGCCGAAAACAGCTCATTCCTGGTTGGATCGTAAACAATACCGATCACGATCTCACTTTCTATCTCCAGCCCAACCGAAAGTGCCCAGATCGGCAGGTTATGGGCGAAATTGGTCGTGCCGTCCAAGGGATCGATTACCCACCGGATCGCGGATGAACCTTTAATGTCGATCGCTTCCTCGCTCAACACGCCGAAACCCGGAAATCGGTGCCTTAACTCTGTGAGCAGCATCGTTTGCGATCTACGGTCGAACTGGGTTACGAGATCGACTTCACTTTTATAACGGATCGTCTTTTGTTCGGACGATGCGCGCCGGATCAAATCACCGGTTCGGCGCACAATGAGGCATGCCGCTTCGCGGATCGGACGCAGAGAGCGTCTATCGGTCCTGAACCGGGTCATCGCGTTGGTTTTTCTTCAACAGGATCTCCGGTTTTATCAGAGGCCTTATCTTATCCGCTTCCTCTTTGGCCATCCTGCCGTATCTTGAGTTAATATCGATCTTCATACAATTTTCGAAATGCTGGACCGCCTTTTCGAATTCGTACCTTTTCATTTCCGTGCAACCCATATAGTAATGGGCTTCCTGTAGGTTCGACCCCAGCTTGAGCGCCTGTTCGAAGAAACGGACCGCGTCCGTGTACATGGTCCGCTCATAGTAAACCAACCCCAGGTAAAAATTGGCGTACAAGGACGCCATTTTGTCCTTTTTCTGCTTGGCGGCCTTGGTCAGGTGTTCGATCGCCTCGCCCCAGATGCCCTTTTTGTAGCATATGTATCCCAGGTTATTCAGGGCGAAAGCATTTTCCGGATCACCGGTAATGACCTGCTGAAAATACATCATCGCCTGGTCATATTTTTCTTTATTCATCAAAATAAGACCCATCAAGCCAAGCGCGCGGATATTCTTGGGATCGATCCCGAGGGCTTGCTGCAGGACCTTGCCTGCTTCCTCGTAATCCTCGATGCAGATAAGGTTCCAACCTCGGTCCAGCAGCGTCGCCATGTCCAATTCCGCCGATGTGCGTGATTTGACGAACGAATAGAATTTCGCCACATCACCGCTTGCCGACTTGCGGTTCTTAAACTCGGTGGCGATCTTTTTCAGCTGTTCCTGGCTAGCCGTAAGGCTCTTGATCGCGCTGGCAACATCGATGAAAAGCCTCTTTATCTCCTCACGAATAGCATTTTCCTGATCCGGACCGCCGGTTTTGATCAGCTGCTGCAGGGCTTCAATGCGCTTTTTCAGATCATCACTCATGATGGATCAGCTCCATGATCTTTTTAGGAATCAACTCCAGTGGCAGGATGAAATCAACCGTTCCCTGGTCGATCGCGGCTTGAGGCATGCTCTGGATCGCAGCCTGACGCGGGTCCTGAACGATCGTGATGCCGCCCTGATCTTTGATCTTTTTCAGCCCGGCGGCGCCATCGTGACCCATACCCGTGAGTACGATGCCGATCGCGCGTTTACCAAGAACGGCGGCCATAGAATCAAAAAGAATGTCGGCCGAAGGTTTGACGCCATGAATCGTCGGTTCATCGGTAAGCTGCACCGATTCCCCGTCGCGCGTAATCCTGAGATGCATGCCGCCTGGCGCGACCAGCACCTCATCGGGCAGCAAGGCATCTCCGCTGCTGGCTTCTTTGACCACAAAACTCGCCCGTTCGTTGAGGTGCGCGGCTAGCGTGGCGGTGAAAAATTTCGGCATGTGTTGAACAATAAGGATCCTCAGGCCGCTCTTCTCCGGTAATGACGGGATCAGATAATTCAAAGCACGCACGCCACCCGTTGACGCTGCCACGCCAACGATGTATCGGCTCTGTTTCTCGATGCGGACCACAGCGGCACGGTCGCCGAGAACGGGTACCTTCGCATCCGCTACGGTCCTGAGTTTCTGGACCAGGATATCGCGGTACTGATAGATGTCGATGGAGATCGGTCCGCTGGGTTTGGTGAAAAAATCGACCGCGCCCATAGCCAGCGACCTGATTGTCAATTCCGCTCCCTCCTTGGTGTGCGCGGACAGCATAAGGATGGGCACGGAATAGGACTGCATGATCTTCGTCAGCAAAACCAGCCCGTTTTCACCCGGTAACTCGTAGTCCAGCGTCACAATATCCGGTTTCGTTTTTATGAATTTTGCCCAGCCCTCGGTAACGTCGCGAGCGTAACCGCATACTTCAAAATCATCACATGTGTTTATGATGTCACCGATCACGCGCTGCATCAAGATCGAATCCTCGACGATGAGAACCTTCTTCTTCATAGGCTCCGAATGGTGCGAATGATAGCTAATACTACGAATGAAATATCATTCGGCCTATTCGCTGTCATTCGTCCGTATTCGTGTTTTTTCATAAGACCTTTTCCCCATGCCGGTACGATTTCACGGTCACGGTCCCAGTCCCGATATTGAACAGAACTGTCCTCCCCCAGCTGCCCAGAACATCTTCCGCGACGATCGGGATATTAGCTTTCTTGAGCTCATCGCGCGTCTCATTAACGTTCCGCTTTCCGATCGCTTGTTTTAGGAAATTCTCGAACATGGTCGCACCGCCCACGATCTTCGCAACCGCTTCACTGGCACTAACGCCGAACCGGCCGAATCCCCTGATTAATTCCATTACCGCTCCCCGCGGATATTTCCAGCTGTGATCATTGCCAGCCGGCAACAATACGTGTGCCAGGCCTCCCACGCGCTTTTGTTCATTGTAAAGGATGATCACGACGCACGATCCCACGCCGTACGCGGTCAGGACGATATCCCCCTGTTCGACCTTCACGTCTCCGATCCCTACCCTCTTCTCAATCATGGCTGTCAATGTTCTTTTTGTAGACATGCTCGGAGCGGCTGACCACCGTGAACAGCCGTACTTCGGGGACGCCTATCAACAGCTCGACTTTGCCGATAACGAGGTAACCGTCCTCCCGTAGCTGGTCATAGAAATTACGCATGACCGCGGACTGACCTTTGCGGTCAAGATAGATAAGGACGTTCCGACACATGATTATGTCACAGCGCCCGAAATCGGGTTTTTCAAAAAGGTCGAGGTGTTTGAAGTCGACCAGCGACCGCAGCGATCCGTCGATCGTATAAGATTGTTTCTCCTCCTGAAAATATTTCCGTCTGATATCGGGAGCCATATACTGGAACGCTGAGACAGAGAATTTCCCAAGCCTTGCTTTAGCCAGGACACCGTCGTCGATATCAGTACCGTGGATCCTTACGCGGTCCTGCATATGGACCTCGGTAGCAATGATCGCAAGAGAATAGGCTTCCTCACCCTGCGCGCACCCCGCGCTCCAGAAGGTAAGACCGTGCCGGCCACCGAACTCAGACACGATCAGCTGCCTTACGTATTCAAAGGTCTCGGGATTGCGGAAAAAATATGAAAGATTGATGGTCAGTGCGTCCTTGAGCAGCGCAAACTCGTTTTCATGGTTGATAAGATAACTGTGATAGTCACTGAATGATTCCAGCCCCAGTAATCTCATCCGTGCCTTCAGGCGGCGTGCCAGTGGTCGTTCTTTGTAGCTTTGAAGATGAAATGCGGTTTTTTTCTCAATAAATTTTATGAGCGCGTAGAAACTGTCTTCCACCGTTGGGATTAATTGCCCCCGGCCGTTTCTCGGGATTTTTTCAATATCTCGATGTTTTTTTGGATCACCGGCTGCTGAGGATTCAGATGCTGAGCCTGTTCCCATAAGCTGAGCGCTGAATCAGCATCGCCCTGTCGGAGAGCAATATTGCCCATTTTGAATAAGGCGTCCCAATCCCGTTTATCCGCGGGGATCCGCTCGTATAATTCCCGTGCCGCGCCGAGGATCTGCGCTTCATAATAGAAATCCGCCAGGTTCCGGACCAATTGAACGGCATCGGGATTTTCCTCCAGTGCCTGACGGTAAAGTTTTTCCGCTTCTTCCGGCTTGGCCATCGCCTCCAGGAACACGGCAAGGTTGTTCTTGAACGCTGCCGTGCGCGGGAATTTATCGATCGCCTCATGCAGCAGTATGGCCGCTTTCGGCATGTCATGCTGCTTCGCGCGGGTCAGGGATAGATAAATATACGGTGTTATATATTCCGGCGCTTTTTCCAGCACTTGCATAAATACCTGTTCTGCCTGCGCATAATTGCCTTTTCCGTAGTACGCGATGCCCAGGTTGCAGTTGACCTTGTTATTAGCGACCGCCATTTCCCTGGCCGCGCTCAGATGCGCGATCGCTTCGTCATAGAGCGCCAGCTTGCAGCAAACATAACCGAGGTTATTAAGGATCGACGGACGTTTATCGATCGCTACGGCTTTTTCCAGCAGATCCTTTGCTTGATCATAGTTGACCCGCCGGGCTTCAATTAGTCCGCGGTACAGCAGCGCTTCGGCGTTGGCCGGATCGATCTCCAGAATTTTATTGAACTCACGTTCGGCCTCGTCGTACATCTCCGTCTTGAAGAACGCAAATCCAAGGTTTTTGAACTCGGCGATGTCACCGGTGGTCTTCTGAGCGGTCAAAGGTTTTTCGGGCTTCTCCAGCAGGCCAGCCGAGATCAAACCATAGATCGTGCGGCAGGTCTCAAAGAAATCGTATTCGGACAGCTTCAAGATCTCATCTATGTTCCTCGCGCCGTTGATGAGCTGGACTATTTTCTGCTCCTGCTCGGTTAACGGAACCACGCTGCAGTCACCCTTTGAAACCAGCACCGTTTCGAACGGCGGCAGTTTGTTCTCGATCTTTCGCCACTCGTCGATCCGCCGTGCCCCCTCGAGCAAAACACCCTGGGGCGATAATTCAACGGTGAATTCCTCTTCGCCCGGCAGCAGGTCGGCTTCAAAGTTGAAATAACCCGTGTCCCAGGTCAGCATGGTGAAAATGGTTTCAATGATCTGTTCCTTGAGCTCTTCTTCCAGAATGGTGGTCGTGATGATACCGGTTTCGACGAGCACTTCACCGATCCTCTTTTTTCTTTCTTTCTGAAGTACCAGCGCTTTTTCGAGCTCCGCTGAGGTTATTTTCTGTTTCGCTACCAATATATCCCCGATGCGATCCTTGCGGTTCAACAGGGTGGCGAATATTACCTTGCCGTTCTTGATGAAGATGTTGCCGAAATTCCTTCCATCGGTAACCGACAAACACCCGGCTTTCTGCGAATAGCCGAGCAGCTGGATCACATCGGGTAGAGACGCTTCAGACAGGGAACCTTTGATCGCCATTTATTGCCTTTGGTTTTGGTCCTTTCAATAATTCTCTTCGATCAGCTCGCCGGGGATCTCGGGGATGATAAGACGTTCCTCTTTAACCGTCTTCAACTGCACGCTAGCCGCATCGGGCTGAATTTCCGCGACTATCGGTTTGGCCGGGACAACGGCTGGCGGTGTCGCTGCTGCCGCCGTACTGACTTCGGTCACCATGTCATGCACCATACCGGCTATTCCCCCTGGTTCCGGCAGTTCAGCAGCAGCCGGTACCGGTTCCTCACCGGGCAAACCGAGATTCACGAGCGAATCCGCCGAAGGCTCAGAAACCGACGGCTCGCTGACTGCAGCTGCCACTTCCTCCGTGGGTTGTGATCCCGCTTCGCCCTTTGTCGTTACCGATTCTGCCGGTCCGACTGGTTCCAAATCAGGGGCGGGCTTTTCCGGCGACAGCGATTTCACAAAATCGACAAGCGATGAAAATCTCTCGAAATCCGGCAAACCGGTCTTGATAACCTGTTCAGCCCAGGTACCCGGCAGGCTCTTTCTGATATAAACCTCGGCGATGTCGAGTCCGGGTGGATTCACCACCACTTCCATGCCCAGTTCAAACAGCATTCTTTCTTCGTCCGTAAATCGATCATCGTTCGTGGCCAGCTCCGAACTCATAATGATTTCTTTGTCCCCTTTGATACGATCGTTCAAGAGATCTAACCAATCTCTCCGCATAATGGGTTTGAAGTCCCAGAGTGCAGTTAGGTTGTCGATGATCAGGACTTCAGTATTACTTAATCCGCTGTCCATTATTGACGGCGCCTGTTCGAGGTCGACCAATACGGCTGCAATACGACGGGATAAAAGATCACTGCATATTGCCTCCAACAAATGGGTCTTGCCATTACCCTCGCCGCCGATGATAATAAACGGGTTGAATTTGGTGCCCGGGTTGGTGACGATGCTGTCATAGTAAAAATCACGGACTGCCTTGTTGCTCTTGCCGATTATATAAGTATCGAAAGTCCGCAGCGGCTTGGCTGCCTCAGCGATCGCCGGCGCTGCAGGCGGAGGAACGACGACTTTTCCCGGCACCGCAACTATCGGCGCTGTCGCGGTGACCGGTGGCGGGATCGGCGCTCCGCGTTTCATCTTTTCGATCAGCGTTTCGATCTCCGAGATCTTACCGGGCGAGAAGAGCATGGACTCGATCCTCATCGCGTCATCCGGATTTTCATTGGTGTCGACCGTACCGAATATTTTTTGTAGCTCGATCAGCCGTTCTACCTTTTTGATAAAATCGTTATAGGCCGAGGCGAGCGCCGTGACGTCACCATCCAGGAGCGGTTTTAGCAAGGAAGTGTCAAATCCTTTCATTTCCCATATGTAGATCCTTTCGCGGTATTCCTCGCGCATATCGATCTTTTCCGTGACTTCCTGGAGCACCTCGGTGGCATTCTTTTTCAATTCTTCAAGCAAGCTGGAAACAGGACTGTACAACCCCTTGGGATAGAAATCTTTGAGGATCATGCGAATACTGTTCAGGTCAACGTTTAAATTCCCCAATGAGGAATATGCCACCAGCCGGTTGACCATGCCTTCGATGGCGCGGAAAGAACCGGCTGAAAGCTGCGCTAGTTCCAGGGCGATTTCATCCGGCAGGATTATGCTCATTTCGGTGGACTTCTTTTTAATAATATCAACCAGCGCCATTTCTTTGGGCGGCTGGATATCGCATACCAAACCGCCCTCCAGTCTCGACACCAGTTTGTGATTGAAATTATTGAGATCGCGCGGCGCGATCGTACCGGAAAAACAGATTTGCTTTCCAGCCGTCAGATAGGAATCGATCACCTCGAGAAATATCGGTTGATACTTGTCCGCGATGGTGTAAATATCATCCACGACGAGCAGCGAGCTGTGATCGCGCGCCTCATCGAGATACCGTTCAAAATCTTTGCCCGTGAAAAATGTCGCGGGATACTTTTTGTTAAGCTCGGTATAAAGCGCCCATAAAAGGTGGGTCTTTCCCAAACCGGTACCGCTGTAAACATAGAGCGGGTTGAAGATCTCCCCCGGGAACTGCACGATCTTCTGGGCGGCGAGGTAGGCGACACGGTTACCGTCGTACACATAGAAGTTCTCAAAGGAAAAAACCTTTTTCATCAGGCCACTGCTTTAAGCACACTTTGCGCAGCCAGTGAGAATTCATCTGAAGCCACCTTGACCACGCCCGGGATAGTCCGGTCATCAAACAGCGAAACCAGCAGGTAATTTTCGCTGACGGTGCTGTAAAATATGCTCGCTGCTTTTCCTTCCTGAAGGAATTTATGGAAATTCTTCTCACCAATGATGTGTGCCAGCTCCATCGTGGAGTTGAAGACCCCGCTGGCCAAAGCGCTGATCGTCAGGACATCGAAAGAATAAACGAACCCCCGCTGGACCAGCAAGTGACCTGAGCTGCTGACCAGGATCGCCCAGACGGTCTTGGCCTGGCTGCAGAAAGTGCTCAAAAGCTCTTCCAGTTTGTTGATCTTATCCTCGGTCAGCCTGATCGTGCCGCTTTTGTTAAGCATAGTGAATTATAATAGAAAAATAAACTAAAGTCAAGCCGAATGCTAACTCGGCCTTGGCGATTATCGTTTTTTTCTTAAGCGCGCGCCGAACATGCCGTCAGTGTTATACTCGCCCGGCAGGACTTTAAGATATTGGTCGCCCACGGGCACGAATTCTTTGGCCGGTTCAATCTCGAATTCCGGATAATCCTTGATGAATTCCTCGATGACTTCCTCGTTCTCCCGAGGCAATATGCTGCACGTGGAATAAACCAGGATCCCCCCTGGCTTCAGAAAAGTACCCGCATTTACCAACAGGTCGTACTGGAGCCGGGCCAGCCGGGCAACGACCTTTTTGTTGACCCGGTCCTTTACTTCCGGTCTCTTTGCCACCACGCCGGAATTTGTGCAGGGCGCATCAACGAGGACTTTATCCATACCGTTGACCCGATACCGGCGTCCATCAGCCAGAACCGACGTGATGATCGAGATGCCGAGACGCTCCGCGTTTTCCCCAACGAGACGCAGCCGCGATGCCGATACTTCCCCGGCAATGATCCGACCTTGATTACGCATCATTTCCGCCATATAGGTGGATTTGCTGCCCGGCGCCGAACAGACGTCAACAATCCTGTCGCCGGGCTGGGGGTCAACGAGATGGCATACCAATCCCTGCGCTTCGTCATGGATCGATATCAACCCCCGTTTCATCAGGGGATTGTTGATCAATGTTCCCAACCTGCTGGCGGTCCGGAATTCTTTATACCAGTTGCCCGGTGCCAGGTCTAGTCCGACCTCCCTGAGTTTCTTCTCGACCGTTTCCACGTCGTATTTGTACATGTTTATCCGGATATATGGCGTGGGCCGGTTCTTGAACGATTCGATGATCTTTTCGCCCTCCACCGGGTAAGCCTCTAAGATCTTCCTGAAGACCCACACCTTGGGTTCTCTCAAGGATTGCACCTTCTTGTTGCGCATGATCGATCTCAGCACAGCGTTGATCAGTGCCTTTTCCTTGATAGTCCGGCCCATATTCACGGCTTCATTGACGATGGCATATACCGGGATCCGGTCTAAGAACAGGTACTGGTAAACCGCGACCCGTAGGATGTTCTTTATAACGATGTCAGAATTGACGAAATCGCCCACAAAGGTTTCCCTGATGATCAGGTCGATCTCCTCGCGATGCCTTAATGTGCCGAAGGCTATTTCGTTGGCAAGGGACCGGTCATCATCGGTCAGTTCATCTTTCTCGAATATTTTGCCCAGAGCATCCTTGAGGTTTATCCCCTCATCGACTTCGCATAATGCGCTGAGCGAGACCTCGCGTGCGTTCATCCCAGTTTTTCTCCTTCCTGGACTCGAAATCCATTAAGGAAATCCAATCCCGAGATCTTTTTCTTGTTCTCCGGTTTGATTTCGGTCAATATCACTGAGCCGTCCTGAGTTCCAACGTGGATATTTTTACCCACGATGTGACACGCAGCCGGCGCAAACCTTTTATCCGAAGGTTGGGCGTAGATCACGGTCAGGTCCTGATCCCGGAACCTTGTTTTGGCGCCCGGGCTTGGTGACAAAGACCGGATCAGATTGAAGACCGTCCTGGTGTTGTCGCTCCAGTTGATGACGGTCTCCTCTTTTTGGACCTTAGGCGCGTATATCTTGGACTGCTCGTCCTGCCGGATGCAGTGGCAGGTGCCCTGTTCGATCGACTTGATCACCGCGGGCAGCATGGAAACCGCCAGCAATGACAGCCGTTCGGACAATGAACCATAAGTGTCGGTCAGTTCAATGTGCAATGATTCCTGCGCAATGATCTCGCCATGGTCGATCTTTTCGTCCATGAAAAAGATCGTCACTCCCGTGATCTCCTCGCCCGCCATGATAGCACGCTGGATGGGCGCTGCCCCCCGGTACTTGGGAAGCAATGACGGGTGGATATTGATGCCGCCGTAGCGCGGCACTTTCAGCAGATCACCGTTCAGGATATGACCGTATGCCGATAATATGAACAGATCCGGCTTGAGCGCCTTCATCTCCTGGATGAAAGATTGGTCGTTCGGGTCCTCGGGATCAAATACCCGTATCGACTGCTTTGTTGCCCACTCCGCGACCGATGGCAGGGTCACCTTTAATCCCCTACCCTTTGGCTTCGGCTTGACGATCACGACGCCAGTGACATCGCAATGCCCCGCGACCCCCTGGAGAACGGGCTGCGAGAAGATGGTGGACCCGAAGAATATAGTTTTCATTTCAAATCAGTTCAAGATGCTTAGTTGTCCCGCACATAACCGGATAGCCTAAGGAGATGCCGGCGATACTCGCAAGTTATTAACATATTCAGAGACCTTGGCCGATTCCTCAGACTTGACGTGGTCAATGAACAAAACGCCATTGAGGTGTTCGATCTCGTGCAAAACCGCTCGCGCCAGGAAATCCTCAGCTTCGAAGACAAGCCGTTCATTATACAAATTTTGCATGCTGATCCGCACCTTCCTGGCTCTCGGGATGTGCAGGTACAATTTAGGGAAACTCAGACAGCCTTCTTCCTCGTCTACTATACCATCCGTATCGATCACCGCCGGATTGATCACGGTCATCGGCATTGATTTGTCTTCAAAGGGCGTAGTATTGATGATAAAAAGCCGGACTAAAACGCCGACTTGAGTAGCCGCCAGGCCTAAACCGTCATGTTCCAGCATTAGCGCGGTCATTTGATCGCTAAGTTCGAATATTTCCTCAGTGATCTTATCAACCGGTCGTGCGATTTTTCTCAAAATTTCATCCGGATAACGCACGATCTTTAGCGTTTCAGTCTTGATCATAGAGGTGTGTTGTGCATTCTACTTTGTCGGCTCGGCTTTTTGAGCTTCGATCTTGCCAGAAATGTGCCCCTTGTCAAAATCTACCTTTACGCCGTCAGCGATAACCACAGAAATAACATGATCCTTAACATTGGCTACCACTCCGTATATACCGCTTGATGTTATTACCCGATCGCCCTTTTGAAGTGAATTCATGAGCTTTTGATGCTGTTTCTGCTTTCTCTGCTGGGGCATGATCAATAAGAAATAAAATATGACGAAAATAACAACTAACGGTAGCAAGCTCACCAGTGGATTGCTACCCGTCTGCTGTCCCTGTCCCGCTGCTTGACCAAACAAAAATTCCATTACATCTCCTTTCAAAAATTTTTATCTAATCTATTATCTAATAATTAGTATCTATCTCCTAGCACCTTACGCCTGCTATATTATACATTGATTTAGACAAAAGTCAATACATTTAAGTTTACTTTGCTCCCGTCAGGGATAACAGAAACCCACGATTTTACGGCATAATTCAGGCTATATTTCCGATCTGCCTTCAAGCGCCCGAGCAACGGTTGTATCATCGGCCAGGTCAAGATCGCTTCCCATGGGCAAACCACGGGCGATCCGCGTCACCTTGATACCAAGGGATTTTAGAGTCTTGGCAATATACAAAGCTGTCACATCGCCTTCGGTCGTGGGGTTAGTTGCGATGATCACTTCCGATATGTGTTGTTTTTTGACGCGTTCGATCAGTGAATTGATCCTCAAATCCTCAGGAGCGACATCATTGATCGGCGAAACAACGCCGTGCAGGACATGGTAAACGCCCTTGTATTCGCTTAGCCTCTCCACGACCATCACATCTGATGGCTGCTCGACCACACAGATCTTATCGGTCTCACGGTTCGGGTTCACGCAGATATCACAGGGATCCTTCTCTGCCAGGTTGTGACAGATGCCGCACTCTTTTAGGCCGGTCCGGGCACGGATAATGGCGTCGGTGAGTTCCTGGACTTTTGCCTTTTCAAGTTTTTGCAGGTAAAAGGCTATCCGCTGGGCGGATTTACGACCGATCCCGGGCAGCCACTGGAGTTTTTCGATCAGGTCGGCAAGCAGGGGCATGGATAATATTATTCAAAACGTTAGTCAAGTCAATAAGTTATTCCTCTTGACTTTTCCAACGGTCGCTGAATGCTAACACGTGTAAATAAGGCGCGAGAGATCCAGCTTGAAAAATTTTCCGAGAAGGAAAAGGGTAAAAAGATCTACTGTAATGCCCACATGGAATCCAAGGCGATCCGGAAATACTGCCCGATCGACGATGAATCCCAGAATCTATTAAAGACCGCGATCGAGAAATTCGGGCTTTCGGCCCGGGCTTACGACAAGATCCTCAAAGTCGGCCGAACCATCGCGGACCTGGAGAACACAAGCAACATCAAGATCCAGCACATCGCCGAGGCGATACAGTACCGGAGTCTGGACATAGACGTCTGGCAGAAATTGTAAATATACAATTTCTTGGATGGATGACAGCTATAAACAATAGATAACAGTGATGAGTGTAATGATTACAGTTATGCAATCCTTATAATAACTTGAACAAAATCAAAAGTATTATCATTTTATAAAATACTTTAAACTAAAAAATAACTCCTGCAATTTCAGAAGAAAATAGGCATAAAAGTATAAAAAGTATGGCAGGTCAATTTTGTCCCACGCATACGGTAAAATCACTGTCCATCAAATACACACTGCCACAAACAGGAAAGGTGAGAATCTCGCTATATGACGTCTCGGGCAGGTTGGTGAAGAATCTGGTTGATGACGTTCAGAAACCGGGCGCATATACACGAAGCTGTGACACCGGTGATCTCGGCTTATCCAGGGGTGTATATTTTGTACGACTGGAGACAGATGACCGGGCGCTCGTTCAAAAGGCGATCGTGGTAAGGTAAAGTTTCAATACACGACGAATAAAGACCCTTATCCTCCCATCCTTCACGAAAAGGATGGGAGGATATTTTTTTATATTTGAAGACTCCATTCTAAACTAGAGAAGGATTCTGTCTTGATTTTTCGATTAATTTCATTATAATTATCAGCTTAAATTCAACAAGGAGCGCGTATGATAATCACTTTCCTGGGTCATGCCGCCTTCCTGATCACCTCGGAAAGCGGGGCAAAGATAGTAACCGATCCATACAAGTCTGGCTGTTTTAACGGAGGTATCCAATATACAGCGATCACGGAAACCGTCGACATCGTTACGATTTCGCATGAGCATGATGATCACAATGATACAACACTAAAAGGAAAACCCAAATACATCCGGGGACCGGGCAAGCATGAGGTCAAAGGTATCACTATAAACGGCACCGAAGTCTTCCACGATACAAGCTCCGGGAAAGAGCGCGGTAAGAACACGGTATTCAACATGCTGGTCGACAGCGTGCATGTCGTGCACCTGGGCGACCTCGGTCACAAGCTATCTCAGGCCGATGTTGACAAGATCGGCAAAGCCGATATTTTGCTGATCCCGGTGGGCGGTTACTTTACCATCGATGCCAAAACGGCCTGGGATGTCATCAATGCACTCAAACCAAAGATCGTCATTCCGATGCATTACAAAACCGATAAATGCGGATTCCCAATCGCACCGGTGGACGACTTTATCACTGGCAGGGACGTGGTTTCGATCGACAAGGAGTTGAAGATCGACCATTCAAGGCTTCCCGAGTCGATGACGGTCTATGTCCTTAAGCCAACCAAATAAGATCAGTTAAAGGATAAAAATTTAAAATGAAGGAGGACAAGTGAGAGAAATACAACCAAGCGCGATCACCGACACCGTCACCAGATTATGCAAGGACGCGAATTATTTCCTTGGTGATGATGTTTACAACGCGTTGAAACAGGGATTAAGCAAGGAAGAATCGCCGACCGGCAAGGATATTCTCAATCAGCTGCTCAAAAACGCGGACATCGCGAAAACCGAACAGATACCGATCTGCCAGGACTGCGGTTTCGCGGTCATCTTCCTTGAGATCGGTCAGGACGCCTGGGTTAAAGGCAATGTCATCGAAGCGATAAATGAAGGCGTGCGCCGCGGCTATACCGACGGATACCTTCGGAAATCGATCCTTGCCGATCCGATCCAGGGAAAAAACACCAATGACAACACGCCCGCCATCATCCACACGACTTTCGTCCCCGGCGACAAGATCAAGATCACGGTCGCACCCAAGGGCGGCGGCAGTGAAAATATGAGCGAGGTCAAGATGGGTGCGCCGGCCGACGGTATTGAGGGCGTGAAGAAATTCGTTATCGATAAGGTCGTTCGCTCCAGCGCAAACCCCTGTCCCCCGGTAGTAGTGGGCGTAGGCATCGGCGGCAACTTTGAATACTGCGCGTTCCTCGCCAAAAAAGCCCTCCTGCGCAACATCGGCGACCGTAACCCGAACCCGTTCTACGCCGATGTGGAAAAAGAACTGGTGGAAAAGATCAACAAAACCGGGATCGGCCCAATGGGGCTGGGCGGAAGGGTCACCGCGCTGGACGTGTTCATCGAGGTCTACCCGCGGCACATTGCATCGTTCCCGGCCGCCGTTAACATCAACTGCCACGCGGCACGGCACAAGACCGCGATCATATAAGGAGATAAAATGGCTGACGCAATAAAAATAAATACGCCTTTAACGGATGAAGTTGTCGCGAAGCTTAAGATCGGCGACAGCGTGCTGATAACCGGCAAGATCTTTACGGCGCGCGACGCCGCCCATAAACGGATGTTTGACGCGGCCAACAGCAACCAGCCGCTGCCCATCGATATCAAGGGACAGATCATCTATTACGCGGGACCGGCGCCGGCAAAACCGGGGTACGTCATCGGCCCGGTCGGCCCCACGACCGCGGGGAGATGCGATACCTACACGCCGAAACTCCTATCGCTCGGCCTCAAAGGCATGATCGGCAAAGGCCTTCGCTCAAAGGACGTCAAAGATGCGATGAAGAAAAATGTCGCAGTCTATTTCGCGGCCACGGGCGGAGCCGCCGCGCTCATTGCCAAGAACGTGAAAGCGGCCAAGGTCATCGCCTATGATGACCTCGGAGCCGAAGCGATAAGGGAACTGGAAGTGGAGAATTTCCCGGTAATCGTCGCGATCGATGCCAACGGCAATGACCTCTACGAAGAAGGCAGCAAGAAGTACAAGAAAGAATAGGGCAATTGAAGGTAAATCAGGACACTTGAAGGCTAGCTCTATTAGTGAGGAGGTAACTTGAAAATACTATCAGCGGTAGTTCTCGTGTTGCTTGTACTATCTTGCGCGCCGCAGGAGAATGTCATAAAGATCGGTCTCGTCGCGCCATTGACCGGTGATGTCAAAACGTTCGGGGAATCGACCAAGAACGGATTCCTACTGGCCATCAACGAGGCCAACGCTGCCGGCGGTATAAACGGCAAGATGATAAAATACTATATTCTTGATGACCGCAATGACCCGACCGAAGCGACCAACGCCGGCAGCAAGCTGATAAACCAGGACGGCGTGAAGTTCATCGTCGGCTCGGTTTCGTCAAAATGCTCGATCCCGCTGTCCGAAGTATGCCAGGCATCGACCGCGGTCATGATCACGCCGACCTCCACGAACCCCAAGGTTACGGTTAAAGACGACGGCACGAGAAAAGATTTCGTTTTCCGGGCGTGTTTCATCGATCCTTTCCAGGGCCGGGTGGCGGCAAAATTCGCGCTTGAAAACCTGAAGTGCAAGACCGCCGCGGTCCTGTACGATGTCGGCAACGATTATGTCAAGGGACTGGCCGAGTTTTACCGCGACAATTTCACAGTCGGCGGCGGCAAGATCATCGTGTACGAATCCTACCAGAAAGATGACGCCGATTTCTCGGCATTACTGACCAAGGTCAAGCAGGCCAATCCCGATATGCTCTATGTCCCCGATTACTACAACAAGGTCGGATTGATCGCCAAACAGGCGCGGCAGATAGGTATCAAAGCGGTGCTCATGGGCGGCGACGGCTGGGACTCGCCGGACATGATAAAGATCGCCGGCGACGCGATCGACGGCGGTTATTTTACGAACCACTATTCTCCCGATGACCCGCGCCCCGAAGTCCAGGAATGGGTTAAAAAATATACTGCGACCTACGGCTCAAAACCTGATGCGTTGGCGACACTGGCTTATGACGCGACCACGCTGCTGTTGAAAGCGATCCAGGCGGCGAATTCCGCTAAACCCGAGGATGTCCGCAAGGCGTTGCAGGGTTTCCAGGACGTCAGCTCGGTATCCGGCAATATATCGTACGACGAAATGGGCAACCCGATCAAGAACGCGGTCATCCTTAAATATACCAAGACCGGCCAGGAATACGTCGCGACCGTAGCACCATGAGAAAAATAAATTCTAAATCACAAATCCTAAATTCCGCTTCGTGTCGAATACTCAGCATGAGGCATAAACAAATTCGAATGTTCAAAATACAAAATGTCCCCCCTCCCTACCCTACCCCTCGAGGGCAACGTGGAAAAAGATCTTTTACAATTACTGGTGTCCCTGTGGGAGTGAGGATAAAGGCGGGGGTGGTCCGTAGTTTTGAGAATTTGAATTTTGATATTGTTTAGGATTTAGAAATTCGGATTTAACATCTTGCCATGAGTTACTTCCTCCAGCAGCTGATCAACGGCCTGCAACTGGGTTTTGTTTACGCCCTGATCGCGCTCGGCTACACCATGGTATACGGAATCGTGCGGTTGATCAATTTTGCCCACGGTGACGTCTTCATGGTGGGCGCTTATCTCGGGTATTTTGCCATTGTTTATTTCCATCTGCCCTTCCCCATCGCCATTATCTGCGCGATGATCGGCTGCGCGATCCTCGGCATCGCGATCGAACGGCTCGCGTACAAGCCCCTGCGGACCGCACCCCGGATCGCAGCGCTCATCACGGCCATGGGCGTATCGCTCTTTCTCGAATACTTCTGCAGCCTTAAATTCGTCTTCAGCCCCAATTACCTCGCGTATCCCCGTCCCTTCCAGGTCACGACCTACCAGATCGGCGGCCTGTGCATATCAACGATCCAGATCATCGTTTTCTCGGTCGCGATCCTGCTGCTTTTCATCCTTCAGTACTTCGTGCAGAAAACAAAGATGGGAATGGCCATGCGCGCCGTATCGTTCGACAAGGAAACGGCACGGCTTATGGGCATAAACATCGACCTTGTGATCTCGCTTACCTTCGGCATCGGTTCTGCCCTGGCCGCGGCCGGCGGCGTGCTCTTCGGCATCGCATATCCCCAGATCAATCCTTTCATGGGCATCATGCCGGGACTGAAGGCTTTCGTCGCGGCCGTGCTTGGCGGCATCGGCAGTATCCCCGGCGCTGTGCTCGGGGCCGTGATCATGGGAACGGTCGAGACCATGAGTTCCGCCTTCATATCATCCACTCTCCGCGACGCCATCGCGTTCTCGATCTTGATCCTCGTGCTTATCTTTAAACCGACCGGCCTGCTGGGCAGGAAGGGAACGGAGAAAGTGTGACCAAATGGTTTGACGTTGAACGGCATGGCTGCCCGTCTGGTTTTTCCGACGTGGTCAAGGGTAATTACGTACAACCATAAACGAATGACGATACGAGCAGCGATGCCGAAAAACCTCTGGCGATGACTAATATTTATCGAAAGCTTATACCTTATTTTGTCATTGTCTGCGCCTTCCTTATATTGCAACTGCTCATGTCGCTCCGCATCCTAAATCCCTACTGGCAGCAGATCATACAGTTTGCCGGCATCATAACGATCTCCGCTTTAGGCCTTAACCTGATCTATGGTTATACCGGTCAGTTTTCCCTGGGCCATGCCGCTTTTTACGGCATCGGTGCTTATACTTCGGCCCTGATCACGAAACTCATACCCCAGGGCGGTATCGCTTCGCTTTTGATCGCGATCGTGGCGGCTTCCGCGGTCGTTGCCCTGGTCGCGTTCCTCATCGGCATGCCCATTCTCCGCTTAAAGTCAGATTATCTGGGGATCGCGACGCTCGGCTTCGGGATCATCATCAAGGTCATTTTCGACAATGCCGATGCCGTCATCCCGTCCATGGGTGGATCGCGCGGCATGCTCGGGATCCCAAAGCTGACCAGTTTCCCGGTCGTTTATGCAGGCGTGATCGCGACCGTGCTCGTCATCCGGAACTTCGTATCCTCGAGCCTGGGCCGCGCCTGCATCTCGATCCGCGAAGACGAGATCGCCGCCGAATCAGTCGGCATAAACACGACAAAATACAAAACGCTGGGCTTTGTCCTGGGATCGGTCTTTGCCGGGGTCGCCGGTGCACTCTATGCGCATCTTTACACGTTCCTTCATCCGATGAATTTTGACTTTCTCAAATCGATCGACGTTTTGCTGATCGTGGTCCTGGGCGGTCTGGGAAGCATCTCTGGAACGATCATCGCAGCGGTTTCGTGGACATTCCTGCTCGAAGGCCTTCGCGTCATCCTGCCGCCGGACATTCTGGACTGGCGGCTGGTCATTTATCCGCTGCTGCTGATCATCGTCATGATCCTCAAACCGAAGGGACTGCTGGGCGGCCTGGAATTCGGCTTTTTAAAGCAAAAAGCCGAGCAAGGTGATTAGACAATGGGATCCGTGCTGCAGCTGAAAAACATTACCAAGTACTTTGGCGGTCTTAAAGCCGTATCCGGGTTTGACCTCGAGATCGAACCCCGCGCTCTGGTCGGCCTGATTGGGCCGAACGGTGCCGGTAAAACGACTATCTTCAACCTGATCACAAGCATATACCGCCCCGAACAGGGCGATATCCTGTTCAAACAAATGTCATTGCTGGACTCAAAGCCGTTCCAGATCGCCAGCCGCGGCATTGCCCGGACCTTTCAGAATATCAGGCTGTTCAACGACCTTTCCGTACTTGATAATGTCCGGATCGCATATCATATGCATGTGAAATATGGTTTTGCGTCGGCGATCTTGCGAAACCGGGTATTCCAGCATGAAGAGAAAAGCATCATTGACCGCGCCCGGGAAGTGCTTTCGATCTTTAATCTTGACAACCGCCGGCATGAAACCGCCCGCAACCTGCCGTACGGAGAACAACGCCGGCTTGAGATCGCACGCGCCCTTGCAACCGATCCCACGCTGCTGCTCCTGGATGAACCAGCGGCCGGCATGAATCCCCAGGAGATCGGAAAACTCATGGAGCTTATCCGGTTCATCAGGGAGCGGTACAAGCTGACGATCCTGCTGATCGAGCATCATATGCGTGTCGTCATGTCCATATGCGAGCGTATTGCAGTCATGGATTTCGGCGAAAAGATCGCCGAAGGAAAGCCGGCTGATGTTCAGTCCGATCCTAAAGTCATCGAAGCCTATCTGGGCGAGGAGTGCTGATCACGCCATGAAAACGAACCGCGGCCGAACGCTGCTTGAGATCAGGAATCTTGACGTGTACTATGACACGATCCATGCGCTCCATTCGATAAGTCTGGAAGTATGCCAGGGCGAGATCGTCGCCCTGATCGGCGCCAACGGGGCCGGTAAAAGTACCACTTTGAAAGCGATCTCGGGGCTGGTCCGTTCACGCGGCGGCGCGGTCGTGTTTGAAGGCAGGGACATTACCAATCTTGCCGGTCACAAGGTCGTAAACCTTGGTATCGCGCACGTACCCGAAGGCCGGAAACCGTTCGCCAACATGACGGTCTATGAAAACCTGAGGATGGGAGCTTACCGCATCAACGATAAGCAACAGATCAAAACATCCATGGAACGCGTGTTCAAATCCTTCCCGCGCATGCGCGAGCGTTTGTCACAACCGGCCGGCACGCTTTCAGGCGGCGAGCTCCAGATGCTGGCGATGGGAAGGGGCTTAATGTGCCAACCGCGGCTTCTAATGCTCGATGAGCCTTCAATGGGGCTCTCCCCGATCCTCGTGAACGAGATATTTTCAATAATCAAAGAGATCAACGCGCAAGGTACCAGTATCCTGCTGGTCGAACAAAATGCTAACAAAGCTCTATCCATCGCCAACTACGGATACGTCCTGGAAACCGGTAGTATTACACTATCCGGGACCGGCACGGAACTGCACGACGATCCCCAGGTAGTTGAAGCATATCTGGGAACATGATCATATTTCGTATCGCCCGGTTATCCTTGACTTTCAACAGATTTTGACTATAATTGAAGTCGGTGTCCTACCAAAGCGGGCCGCTGTAGGGCAAGGCTTTCCTTCAGAACCAGTGGTTTTTACGGAACCTAAGGTCAGCCTTGCAGTAAAAACATGCAAACCTAAAGGTTTGCCCGACATATGAAAAACAATAAAATATCAGCCATCAGGCATGTGCAATATTAAGGAGGTTTTATGCGGAAAGTTCTGATCATGGGTGCAGCCGGCAGGGATTTTCATAATTTCAACGTATTTTTCAGACAAAACCGATCATATAAAGTCGTTTGTTTTACGGCCACACAGATCCCCAATATTGAGGATCGCAGATATCCGAAAGAGCTGTCCGGACCTCTTTATCCGAATGGTATTTCGATATATCCTGAAAGTCAGTTGACGTATTTGATCAAGAGACATAAAATCAACGTTGTGGTATTTTCTTATTCGGATATTTCACATAATCTTGTGATGCACAAGGCATCGGAAGCCATTGCGGCCGGCGCCGATTTTTGGTTCCTGGGACCAGAATCATCAATGATCCGATCCAGGAAAAAAGTGATCTCAGTATGCGCATCGCGGACCGGTTCAGGGAAAAGCCAGACAACGCGCCGTATCTGCGAGATCTTAAAAGATAATAATATAAGTTTTTCAGTGATCCGGCATCCCATGCCGTACGGCGATCTCCGGAAGCAGATTGTTCAGAAATTCAAGACTTATTCCGATCTTGAAAAACATCATTGTACTATTGAAGAACGGGAAGAGTATGAACCTTACATAAAAATGGGGCATGCCATTTATGCCGGCGTTGACTACGGCCTAATTCTAAAAGAAGCCGAAAAGAATTCACAAGTAATTCTATGGGACGGCGGCAATAATGATCTGCCTTTTTATACACCGGACCTTCATATTGTCGTCGTTGATCCTCTGCGCACGGGGAATGAAAGCACATACCACCCGGGAGAAGCGAACGTACGCATGGCAGATATCGTAATAATCAATAAAGTTGATTCTGCACCGCGAAAAAATGTTGAAATATTGAGAGATAATGTAAAAAGATTAAACAAACACGCGATCATTATTGAAGCCGCATCTCCGACCATTGCAGACAAGCCTCAATTGATAAAGAATAAACGGGTGGTGGTGGTTGAAGACGGCCCTACCCTGACCCATGGCGAGATGTCGTTCGGCGCGGGCGTCGTCGCGTCAAAGCGCTACAAGGCAAAAACCATCGTCGATCCGAGAAAATATATTGTCGGCTCTATCCGGAAAGCGTTCGTCAAATATCCTCAGATCGGAGCGCTTATTCCGGCACTGGGGTATAGCCCAAAGCAGATCAGAGAGCTTGAAAAAAGCATTAATAGCACACCCGCGGATTCCATTGTAATGGCAACTCCGATCGACCTGCGGCGGTTCATGAAGTTTAACAAACCCGTCGCGAAAATTGAATATGCATTAAGGGAAAAAAACCGAGCCTTGTTCGAAAAAACCGTGTTGCATTGTTTGAAGTCTAGATAGCAGATCGAAAGAACGCAAAGGAGAAACATGAAAAAATTAGTCTATAATTTTGGCGGAAAAAAGGCTGACGGATCAGCGGCCATGAAAAGCCTGCTGGGCGGAAAAGGAGCCAACCTTGCCGAAATGACCAACATCGGCATACCCGTACCTCCCGGTTTCACGATCACCAGCGAAGTGTGCAATTATTTTTATGCCAATCGCCGAAAACTACCTAAGGAATTGAAGGCTCAAGTTAAAAAAGCGATGCTGCGGACCGAAACCATCATGAACAGAAAATTCGGCGACCCGGATAGCCCCTTGCTCATATCGGTCCGGTCGGGCGCCCGCGCCTCGATGCCGGGCATGATGGAAACCGTCTTGAATATCGGTCTGACCGAAAAGACCATACCCGGTCTCGTCCGGCAAAGCCAGGACAGCCGGTTCGTTTTCGATGCGTACCGCAGGCTCATCATGATGTACTCGGACGTGGTTATGGAAAAGGCAGCCGGTATAGAACCTCATGATGACGAATCGGGCATCCGCAAGCAGCTTGAAAAAATAATGTCTACCATGAAGCAGGAAAAGGGTTGCAAGAGCGATACCGACCTAACCGCCGAGGACCTGAAAAAATTGTGCGGCTTGTTCAAACAACGCATCCGTGATGTTCTAAAGAAAGAGTTCCCAGATGACACCGAGGAACAGCTTTGGGGAGGCATTGGCGCCGTATTTGCCTCATGGCAGGGCAAACGCGCGGTCAGCTACCGACGGATCGAAGGGATCCCTGACGAATGGGGAACGGCGTGCAGCGTGCAGACGATGGTCTTCGGCAACATGGGCAAATCGTCGGGCACAGGTGTTGCTTTCACGCGGAACCCGGGTAACGGCGAGAACCAGTTCTACGGCGAATACTTGATCAATGCCCAGGGTGAAGATGTCGTCGCCGGCATAAGGACGCCGGCGCCGCTCAATGAATATTCAAAATCAGAGCAGAACAAAGATCTGCTGACCATGGAAAAAGGCATGCCCGAACTTTACCAGGAACTGGTCGGTTACCGGAATAAACTAGAAAAACATTACCGCGACATGCAGGATGTCGAGTTCACGATTGAAAAAGGACTGCTTTGGATGCTTCAGTGCCGGGTTGGAAAAAGGAACGGACCAGCAGCCGTGCGAATGGCGATGGATATGTTGAAAGAAAGATTGATCGCGAAAACCGATGCGGTCATGCGCGTGAGCCCGCCTCAGCTGGATGAACTCCTTCACCCGATGATCGACCCGAAGGCGGAAATGGGACTGAAACCCCTGGCCAAAGGGCTGCCGGCTGGTCCGGGCGGCGCGACGGGTCAGATCGTGATGACGTCGGCCGATGCCGTGGCCTGGGCAAAGCTGGGTAAGAAGGTCATCCTGGTCCGCGAAGAGACAAATCCGGAAGACGTGGAAGGAATGAGAGCCGCCCGGGCCGTACTCACGGCGCGCGGCGGCATGACATCGCATGCCGCCCTTGTTGCCCGGGGCTGGGGCAAATGCTGCATCGTGGGTTGCAGCGGCGTCAAGATCGATTACGAGCATAAAAAAGCGTTCATCGGAGAAAAAACGTTCAACGAAGGTGACTGGATAACGCTCAATGGCACCAAAGGCAATGTTTACGAAGGCCAACTCAAGATGACGGAATCGGCCGAAGAGAACGTTTTGCTGCATGAATTCCTCAAAGTCTGCGATGCCGTGCGTAAACTCGGGGTAAGAACCAATGCTGATACGCCGGCGGATGCTAAGCGCGCGCGCAGTTTCGGCGCCGAGGGCATTGGGCTGCTCAGGACCGAACACATGTTCTATGGCAAAGGTGCGGACCAGCCGCTCTTCCTGCTGCGGAAGATGATAATTTCCAAAACTGTAGCTGAACGCCGGAAAGCCCTGGAAGAGCTCTTCCCTTATGTGAAGAACGACGTCAAAGGCACACTGGAAGCGATGGACGGCTACCCCGTGGTAATAAGACTGCTTGACCCGCCCCTGCATGAATTCGTTCCCCGGGAAAAGGAGAAACTGGAAAAGCTCGCTTTGGAACTCAATATTTCAATGCAGGAACTGGAAGACCGGGCGGAGAACCTGCACGAATCCAACCCCATGATGGGCCACCGCGGCGTGCGCCTGGGCATTACCTACCCTGAGATCAGCGAAATGCAGGTAAGGGCCATCTTCGAAGCCGCGGCCGAACTGATCAACGAAGGCAAACACCCTTATCCTGAGATCATGGTGCCGGTCGTGGGCGAGGTCAAGGAACTCGAAAACCAGGTTATTATTGTCCAGCGCGTGTACAAGGAAGTGCTGGCAAAATACGCGCTCAAAAAGATAAAGTACCTGTATGGTACGATGATCGAGATCCCGCGGGCATGTATCGTAGCCGACCAGATCGCTGAAGTTACCCAGTTTTTTTCTTACGGTACGAACGACCTTACCCAGATGGGATTCGGGTTCTCGAGGGATGATATCGGCGGATTCCTGCCTGACTATCTTAAAAAATCGATCCTGCCTGGCGATCCGTTCCAGTCGATCGATCAGCGCGGTATCGGCGAGCTCATCAAGATCGGTATTGAACGCGGCCGTAAAACCCGGCCGGAACTTGAAGTGGGGATCTGCGGCGAGCATGGCGGTGATCCGAGATCCATCCATTTCTGCCACCGGGTCGGCATGGACTACGTTTCCTGCTCGCCTTTCAGGGTCCCGATCGCGCGTCTGTCAGCAGCGCATGCCGCTCTGCTCTATCCAGCGGGGAAAAAGAAAACAAGCAAAAAAAGAAAGAGATAAGATTCGCATCGCTTTATTCAACAGCCATCGGCGTGCTTTTAAGGCACGCAGTGCCATGAGTCCAGCGCTGTATGACGACAGCGTCAGAGTGATCCTATCACCTCGGCTTCTCTTCATCTCTGCTCCTCCGCTTGATGGCTTCCCTTCATAAATCATAAATGAGATCATTCATCCCGCGCGGTTTTTCCCGCGACATCTGGGCGCTTTTTACAACCAATATCATCAGCTCGATCGGTTTTTCCGTAACCATGCCGTATATGAGCTTGTACCTCCACAATGTGCTTCATGTACCGATGACTATCGTAGGTGTTATTTTGATGACTACGCTTCTTATCGGGTCGACCCTTGGCTTGTATGGCGGTGAACTCAGCGACCGTCTGGGAAGAAAGTACATCATGGTCCGTTCCCTCTCCGTCCGGTTCTTTGTTTTTCTCCTGTTGGGCATCGCCATTATGCTTTTTCCCCACGTATTGATCATCGCCGGGCTCATGCTGTTGAATTCCATACTTTTCTCCTTCTATGGCCCGGCGTCGCAGGCATACATCGCCGACCTTACCAATGAAGAAAAGAGAATATCGGCGTACGGCCTGCTGCGCATGGGCGGCAATCTCGGCTGGGCATTGGGACCGGCATTGGGCGGACTGATCGCGGCATTCGATTATTCATATCTTTTTTTCTTCACTGCTTTCTGCATGGCGGTCGCGGTCTTTGTCCTCACCCGATACAGCCGCGAATCATTGGACCGGACGCATGTCGTGCGTCATGACGAGACAACGGTCCAAAGTATCTTTTCGGTCGTCAGGGACACCCAGTATTTTGTTTTCGCGCTCATCTGTCTTATCATCTTCACGGTCTGGGGGCAGCTGGTCTCTCCCATTTCGGTCTACAGCGTCAACTGCGTGGGCATTTCAAAAATTCAGGTGGGATTTCTCTTTTCCATTAACGGCTTCATGGTAGCGGCCCTTCAGTATTTCATCACGAGCATGATCCGGCGGAACCGGGAACTTGACGCGCTCTGGATCGGCTCATTGATCTACGCCGCTGGTTATCTCACGGTTGGCTTCGCGACTAATTTTTTCATGCTGGCGCTGTCAATGGTCGTTATTACGGTCGCGGAAATGGTGATAACACCGGCCACGCAAAGCTACGCTTCGATCATTGCCGACCCCCGTCACCGGGGACGCTATATGGGCGTTTTAAACCTGTCACAGACCATGGGCTGGGCGATTGGCCCGCTTCTGGGCGGCATCATGCTCGATATCTTCCCGGGCAGGAATTTCTATAGCTGGTCGATCATCGCCGGTATCGCGGTGTGCGCTTGTTTTGGGTTCATCTTCTTCAAGAACAAGTATCGGTCATCATGTCTCCAGGCACCGGCATCTTCGCGATAATCAACCCGCGGGCCGCATCGAACCGTGCCCGCCATCAATGGCAGCGCATCCAGCAGCGCATGATCGATCAGGGATTCAGCGTGACGCTCCGGTTCACGGAAAAAAAATCCCATGCGGTCGCACTGACCCAGGAAGCCGTGCAGGCGGGAGTGCGCTACATCGTGGGCATTGGCGGCGACGGAACATTCAACGAGATCATCAACGGATACATGAACACGGGCGTCTGCGCCGACCGGCTGCCTGAACTCGGTCTGATCGCAGCGGGCACCGGATCGGACCTCATCCGGACTTTCAATATCCCGGTCGATCCGTGCCGGGCGGTCGACACCATACTGAACGGCAGAACCCAAGCCATGGACATCGGCAAAGTGCTGTTCCATGATGGTCACCGGACCTGGACCCGTTACTTTGCCAATGTGTTCGATGTCGGCCTCGGCGGCATGGTCGTTCGCATCGCCAATTCCCTCCCCAAGTCGCTGGGCGGATTCCTGACATTTTTCCTCTCCAGCGTCGCCGGGCTCGTGCTTTTCAAACCTCAGCCCTTGCGTCTTCGCGCGGATGGGAGAACGATCGATACTGGGCCCATGAATATCGTGGGCGTCGCCAACTGCCGCTATTTCGGTGGCGGCATGGATATTGCGCCCATGGCGCGGTTCGATGATGGAGTGCTGGAACTGCTGTATGTCAAGAATACCAACTTGTTCAAATTCCTGAGCCGCGTATTGCTGCCGGTCTATGAAGCAAAACACCTCGCCTACGAACATCTTTATCATCGCGCCGTGCAAAAGATCGAAGTAAGCGGCGACCGGTTGTTTTTAGCGGATATTGACGGTGAGGAAGAAAAAGCGCTCAGCGCTGAAGTGTCAGTGATCCCCAACGCGATAAGGATCCGCACACCGCGTTAGTTCTCTTTAACAGCTTTTCTGGCAATAATACCCTCTCCATGTTTGAGCATGATAAAATAAACACCTGGGCTAAGTGTTCTTTGATCATTGTCTGGTGGCCACCAGGTCCATGCCTTCTGAACCATTTGGTTAAATACTGCCTGGTGGGCGATCGGACATTGACATATGCACAATTATCTATATACTACAATGATTGTATAAAAAATAAAAGGAGAAAAAATGAAAAAAATTCTACTCTGTCTATCCTTAATAATGCTGATCACCCTTTCGGCTCAAACTCAGGTCTTGAAAAAGATCAAAATCGACCGAAAAATAGAAACACAACTGGTTTCGTTGTTCGACAAAAAACCGCAGCATATAGAATTGTATGCTACCGAGGATAATGCCTACGTTGTTGAGGCTTCGTACGAGGACTTGAAACTCACCAAGCAACTGTCCGCCGAAGAATACAAGGCGATAATGGAAAGACAAGTGGACAAGCTCGCGATCCTGGAGAATGCCCGCGTGCCGCACCTGATCGGTCAGAGTTTTTCGGGAATAGCGATATACATGTGGTCCCTTCCCATTACAATTTTTGATAACACCACCGATAATAGCACTGCTGCGCTAGCGGTAGGCTTGTTCACTCCTTTTGTCTATACCGGTGCCCAGTTCTTGTTCACTAGCCACGCCAATATATCATCGGGAACGGCATATGGATCTTTTTTGGGTAGTATAGAAGGAGCCGCTCATGGTGTTGTCGGATTCCAATCTGTACGAACGATATTCCCCGTGAGCCTCGTGGAAAATATGACGGATTTCACGCTCGGCCAGACAATGGGTTTCACGCCCGCAATGTTCCACCGCAAATTCAACCACGTGGTATACGGCTACTATCATTATTTCGCCATAAAAGATCTTATCAATGGTGACCTTGGTATGGATAATAATATGGACGACATCGACGCGGGTCTCGCCACGCTTTCTTCAGTCTTAGAGGGCTATGGATCCTTGTTCCTGTCGCGCAACAGTGAATACCTTTCATTTGGTGATGCGCTCTTTGAAATGCGAACCGGCATTATCGGCGGGCAGACCATACCTCTTATTTTGTTAAGTTTCGATCTTTATAACGGCCGCGAGAGTTCATTCAATGATCGGATCTATGCTGCGACATCGCTTGCTGGATTTGCCGTCGGTTCTTACATCGGACTGCAGTCGTCTAAAGTGAACAACCTGTCAGCGGCTTCGGGAGTATTCACATATGTAATACCCTATCTTGCCCATGGTCTGACGGCAGGTATTGGAGTGCTGATGGAATCCGATCCCTCTTCCGAAGCCAACTGGTATTGGCGCGCCTACCCCATCACTTTCAGCGTCCTTGATATAGGCATGACGTATTATATTTATAAGGCGTTTGCGAAAAAAGAAATGACGGGTATGAAGCATGATCGCCACGATCAGGAAAAAATGGGATTGAATTTCTATCTAAATCCCGCGCCGCTTTTTTACAGGAACGAATTCATACGCAAAATGCCGGTCGCAGGACTATCCTGGAATTTCTAAAGATCCTGCGGATCTTCGATGACCCCGTTCTTCGTAACAGAATTCAAAAATGATGGAACGGGACGCACAAATCAGCGCAGTGATAATAGGATAGATCACAGCCGTTTGTCTTGACATATCAGCGTTCGTCATTATAATTAGGCAACAAGGAGCTGATATGATCCTTCGCGCTCTGGCGCTTTTCATCGTCATCATAAGTTTACTGTCGGCCGGTGTCATAACCGAGACCATAGAATTTACACCTGCTGATTTCCAGTTTTCCACTCAAAATGGATACGACGTCGTAACTTTGCAAGGACAGTTTTCTACAACCGAAAAGGGGCGTCCTTTTTTACCGGCGGTCACTTATTACTATCTCATCCCGCCTACGGCTGAGATCACTTCCGTAGAGATTATTTCTTCTTCCATACAGGATTTTACGGGTAAGTATACCCCATATCCCGTACAGACCATCAGGCCTTTCTCAACGAACCGCATCATTCCCTTTGTCGAACCTGACGCCGGCGTTTATGGATCGGCCAAACCTTATCCCCGCGAGATCGTCGAGGCAATTCCCAGCGGTTGTCTATCCGGATACCGCTTGGCTGGTGTGATGCTTTACCCGGTGCAGTTTATCCCGGCTGAAAAAAAGCTGCGCCTGTATAAAAGCATCACTCTTAAGATAAATTATACTGTAGGGCGCCATCCAACGATCCCGCTTACCAAAAGCCAGGCCGACCTTTTTGGCGCGGAAGTAAAGAGCCTGGTGCGTAATCCAGAGACTATTGAATACTGGCGCCCGAGCGAATACAACGCGCGTGCCGGCGAGATCGACATGGTTATCATTACCAGTACAGGCCAGGCAGCCAACTGGAACGCTTTGAAAACCTGGAAGACCAAGAAAGGCATCAACACCGCGGTCATAAGCACCGACTCGGTCTACGCACAGTACGCGGGCCGTGACAATCAGGAAAAGATTAGAAATTTTATCCGTGATTATTGGCAGACCAAAGGGCTGAAATACGTCATTCTCGGCGGCGACGACATGATAATACCCGACCGCAAGACGACTCTTTGGGTCGAAGAGAGCACGATCGTTGGCGACATCCCGACCGATATGTACTATGCAGACCTGCAATGGTCATGGGATGGCAATCACAATGACCTCTTCGGTGAAATGGAAGACACCGTGGATCTCTTCCACGATGTCTATATCGGCCGGGCGCCGGTCGACAACGCCACCAACATAGCGACGTTCACGCGCAAGGACACGGTGTTCGAAAAACATCCCGATACGACCTATATGAAAACTTTGTTGCTTCCTTCAGAAATGCTGTTCGACCCGTATCACGGCAAGTATCCCAACAATATCATTGCCAGCTATTTCCCGGGTACCTGGAAGATCTCGAGGCTCGAAGATCCGTCATACAATCAAACCCGTGATTCGCTCAATAAGGGTTTCCAGCTGTGTCATGTCGCAGACCATGGCAGCCCCTGGTCTCTTGGCGTCCTTGACATAGAACAGGTATCCACCCTGACCAACGGTATAAAATACGACATCTTAAACGGCATGAACTGCGATTGCGGCAGTTTTGACGGTATGGACTGCATCGCGGAAAGTTTGGTGAACATCCCCAACGGCGGCTGCGTCGCGACCATGCTCAATTCGCGTTACGGCCTGGGATATCCTCCCGGTCTTGGCCCATCCGAGATCCTCGATATTGAGATCTTTAAGAGTTTTATCGTCGCCGGAGCTCTGGAATTTGGAGCTGCACACGGGCGGGCAAAAAATTTCTGCCGGGCTATGGCCATGTCACAGTCACCGACCCGCTGGTGCGTGTACGAGAACACGCTGTTCGGCGATCCATCGCTCGCCGCGTACGCGACAAAACCGCAGCATATGACCGTCACGTACGCATCGTCAATACAGGCCGGGCCGCAGGCATTCCGCGTAATGGCAAGTATTACCGGTGTACCTATCAAGAGCGCGCTGATTTGCGCGATGAAGGGTACGGAAGTGTATGCAACGGGCCGCACGAATGCACTGGGCTGGGTCGACCTGTTCGTGAACCCCTCCACCGGCACCATGAACGTGACGGTCACGTCAGAGAACTGCCTGCCCTTTGAAGGCACCTGCACCGTGACCGCCGGCTCACCAAGACCATGTATTACCTACTGGGCCCATCACGTCAATGACGCATCAGGTAATAATAACGGACGCATGGATCCGGGCGAGACCGTTGATCTGGTCATAACGCTTAAAAATCAGGGCAATGCGACCGCGACGAATGTATCGGGAAAGCTCAGGACGACGTGTCCTTATATAACATTTATTGATTCGACGGCGATATACGGTACTGTTCCAGCCGGTGACACTTCGACCGGCGCCGGCGATATCTACCGGCTGCAGGTTTCGAGCACCGCGCCCCAGGGTACGGAAGCAGAATTCATCGTTTTTTCCCAGGCCGGTGAAGGCACCTGGGAGCCTTTCTTCATTGATATCATCGGTACTATTCCCCAACCGGGGCTGGTCTGGGCAGACCATGATACGGGTGCGTGCGTGCTTTCGGTCACGACCTTCGGCGGATTCGGGACAACCTATCCTCATGGCGAAGGTTCGGGCTTTAAATACTCAAAGATCGTTTCTAACGGTTCATTGTATTACGGAAGCATGGTCTGCGGAACCAGCTCTTCGTATATCGTTGACCGCTTCTACGGACCGCCATCTTCCTCCACGATCAACTATGATTTCAATATCCTCGATACGCTCAAGCCCGTCCTGCCGCCGCGCGCAGCATGCGAAGAGTATGAAGCGGTCTATAGCGATTCGGGCCATGCCAGCCCAAAGGGGCTGATCGTCACGCAGTGGAGCCTGATGAATTCACAGCCTGGTTATGATGACTGGGCTATCGTGTGCTTCGATTATTTCAATTCCGGATCAACGTCGATCACCAACTTCTATTCGGGCATGATGTTCGACTTTGATTTATATAATACCACGGACAATATCGTGAGGTCCGACACGGTCCGCAGGTTCACGTACATGATGCAGCCTTACTCCATGTACCCTACCTGCGGGGTCAGGCTCATTGAACCGATAACAGCGCGCAATCTGTCCGCGATCGACCACCTTTATTATGTCGAACCTGCGACCATGATGACCGAAGCGGTAAAAGACTCATTTTTAAAGGGTCTACTGCAACTGCGTAACAGCACCAGGACTGATAATTATTCGATCTGCGTCTCGGCTGGCCCCTATACTATCACTCCGGGCGGAAACGCGCGTGCCGTGTACGCGGTCGTTGGCGGCAATGATTCCACGCTCGCAAAGATCAACTCGGACAGCGCCCAGTCATGGTGGGACCAACACAGCGGCGCGGTCGAAAACCGTCAAGCCGCGCACATGCGGCGAGCCGTATTACAGCTGGTCCAAAACCCGGCCCGTCATCACATCGGGATCGCCTATCAACTGAACAAAAATGAAACGGTGGCGATCGATCTTTACGATGCTACCGGCCAGCGCCGTACGCGGATCTTTGAGGGCACGCTTACTGGAAAGGGTGTGCTTAACTGGACCCCCGCGCACCTTGCGCCGGGCGTCTATTTCGTCAGGCTGCAGCAGTCAACCGGCGATTCCATTGAAAAAGTCCTGTACTTGAGGTAAAAGAAAGGTATTCCTTCCCCGACCTCATGAAATTGGCAAGTAAGATCTATATCCTCGTGACCGGCACGGTAGCGGTATTCACGCTGCTGATCGCAGTCGGAGCCGGTTATGTGAGCATCAGGCAGGCGTATAATAGCGTGGAAAAAAGAGGCCAGATCATGAGTAAAAATCTGGCCCACAATAGCCAGTTCGGAGTTCTCTTCTCTGATCAGGAATCGCTCATTCCGTTGATCGAAGGCATGATGCTGGAAAGCGATCTTTTGTACGCACGCGTCATGGACCGAAAAGGATTCGTCATCGCCGAGAAATCGCGGGCCATGGGCGGCGAACCACTGAAGGAATTCATTGCACCCATTATCATCGACACGCTGTCACCGTACCAAGAAGAGCTGGAACTATTCAAACTGGCACCGAACGGCAAGGAAAACATCCCGATCGGCAAAGTTTATATCGCCATGTCGCTTAAGACCGTCATCAAGGAAACAAGGAATTTTATCCTGATCCTGTTGACCATTATCATTGTCACCGCTCTTATCAGCTACCTCGGGCTCGCCCTCATACTGAGATCGGTATTCGTGCAGCCGATTCAGCAGCTTGAAAACGCATCCCGGAAGATCGCTTCCGGCAACCTGAATTTCAAGATCTCAATGACTTCGAACGACGAGCTCGGTTCGCTCGCAGCGGCGATCAATAAAATGACCGAAGACCTCAGGGAAAAAACCGTGTCCAAAGAGTATATGGACAATATATTCATGTCCACTACGATCAGTCTGATCGTCACGGATACGCGCGGGAAAATGAGAACCGTGAACAAAGCCACCGAAGAGATGCTGGGCTATAAAACCGAGGAGCTTATCGGCAGCCCTATTTCCATGATCGTTGGCGATGAAGCCATTCACCGCTGGAGCGTGGTCAGTAATTTCAAAGGCGTCGACGTTATCAGGAACGTGGAAGGAATTTATCTTAACAAAAGCAAAACCGCGATCCCCGTTCTTTTTGCCAGCGCTTTGATGAAGGACGGCAATCAGCAGGTGATCGGTCTTGTCTGCTCAGCGCGCGATATCACCGAGCGAAAGCAGACCGAAGAGGAACTCAAGAGAAATTACGTGAAAATGCAGAAGATGATGTCGCAGACGGTCGTATCCCTGGCATCGGCCGTTGAGATGAGGGATCCCTATACGGCCGGTCATCAGCGCCGTGTCGGCCAGCTGGCGACCGCGCTGGCAAAAGAAATGAAGCTATCGGATGACGATGTTCAGGGTATTAACATGGCGGCGTTAATCCATGATATCGGGAAATTGCAGGTGCCGGCGGAGATATTGAGCCGTCCCAGTGCCCTGAGCGACCACGAATACAACCTTGTCAAGCTGCACAGCGTCATGGGATACGAAATCTTGAAATCGATCGATTTCCCCTGGCCGGTCGCGGAGATAATCTATCAGCACCATGAACGGCTGAACGGTTCGGGATATCCCCGCGGCCTCAAAGGAGATGTCATATTGCCGCAGGCCAAGGTACTTATCGTCGCCGATGTCGTGGAGGCGATGATCTCGCACCGTCCATACCGGCCCGCCAAGAGCATCAAGGACGCGCTGAACGAGATCACCAAATACAAGGGCATGCTGTATGAACCGGTCGTCGTCGATGCCTGTGTCGTGCTGTTCAAGGAAAAAGGACTGAAACTGGATTGATAAACCACCAGCGTTGCCGCCCTTGACAAATCCGACATTTATAGTATAATAATATAAGATTTCAGAATAACCCATAAAGGGGGTGTTATGAAGCTTAAACTACTTTGTGTTTTGGGTTTGGTCCTGGCATTCAACATGGTTTACGCTGCGACCAGGGTTGTGATGTGTGAAGAGTACTACATGGCGACTTGAGCAACCTGCCCTTATTCCAGCAGTCTGCTGGACACCGTCTGTATTCTACAGTATCCCACCGCGACTACGCTGATCGAGTTGCACTCAGTATCCGGTAATTTTGGTTATTTCGCTGAAGCCGCTGCACGCACGAGTTTCTACACTTTTTACGGCTACCCGTCGCTATTCAGAGACGGCAAGGACATCTGGAGCGGGTCGTCACCATCTGATTGGCGTGATTCGGTCGTTGCTCGCATGGCTAAGCCATCGCCCATGACCCTGACCATTACCGGGTCATATAACGCGGGGGCAAACACGGGCACCATCAGTGCTTCCTACCGCAATGATTCTTCAGCATCGGTGACCGCCCGGTTCTATTTCGTCGTCACCGAAGATAGCCTGTATAACGTTGATCCCAATGGCCATGCGTGGCATAACCACATGGGCCGCGATTTCCTGCCTGACCAAACCGGCGAGCAAGTAACGATCGCGGCGGGCGCGACCGCGACCAGAAGCCGGAATTTCACGATCAGCGGCTCCTGGAACGAGAACCGCTGCGCCATCGCGACCTGGCTTCAATACGACGCGCCTTCCCGTGATGTCCTGCAATCAGGGCACGTGAACATCATGAACCTGGTGGGCGTGGACGAAGGCAAATCGGTCGCCGCCGACTTACCTTTTGCCCGGCAGGTCAATAACCCATGTTCCCGATCCGCTAATTTCATCATCCATGTCCTGGAAAGATCAGAATACACGGTATCCTTCTTTGACATTACCGGACGCCGGCTGCGGATGCTGTCGGGGATCGCATTGCCCGGTAACAATGATGTGTCCTGGGATCTGCGGGATATGAACGGGAACCGTGTCAGCGCCGGGATCTACCTGTACCGGATAACGAACCCGAACATAAACAAAACCGGGAAATTGATCGTGCGATAATTAACTTATACGCGAATAGTAATAACGGGCAGTAAGCGAACTTACTGCCCGTTATTTTTGTACAAATTTTGAACTTTTCAGGTAAACAATGAGGGCTTTTTGTCCAACTCTTTAACCGTTTCCCAAAACCATTTTTGCGCTTTTTTTTGGGCTTTTTTGATCTCATCAATACTATCGAGCAGATATAGCGATCGCAGACGTTCCACCACTTCCCTCGGCAGTTCGTGATACAAGTATGCCGTGAAAAAATCAAAATGGATCGGGTTGTACTTCATCCTCAGGGCCATGACAAGCGGCCGGAAAGTATGCGCGATATAAAAACTGTAGGCATGGATGTCGTTGCCGCGATTCAGTTCCTTTTCCGTGAGGACCTGGAAGAGTTCGAACGTCGCCTTCATGGCTGCCAACCGGTTCTTTAGTTTCTTTTCGAATACGCTTTTATCCACCGGTTCGTTCTTGATCACGCCCGTCTTGTCAAAATGAACCACCGGTTCGCCATGGATCTCGTACTGCAGGAATTTATCTTTGCTCGATCGTTTCATTACTACCAGGTCAAAGAATAAAAAAGGGCTGGCGCTTTTCAGCCGCCAGAAGACCTGGGCATGGCCGTGCCATGTCGGTTCGGGCAGCCGGTATTTGATAGCCAACCCTGAAAGCGCGGTGAGGGACTTTTCGGCCGCCGTCAGCGTGTCTTCGACTTTGTCGTCACCGCATACCAGCATCAGGTCGATGTCCGACCACTGGTCCAGCCGGTTGAAGCTCGCCGACCCCATTTCCCACATGGCGTGTATGTATTCCAGCGGCTTAAGATCGGAGATCAAGGTCTCGATGATCTTTTTTCGATCAAGCAACATGGTTCTCTCCTTCATCCTTTCATCCCTGCTTCCTTGGGTTTTATTGTGTATCTGCTGCTCTCTCATTCTTCATAAATATGAATGTCATCAAAGTACGCCGTGCCGTCATTGCCCCATTGGGTTTCCAGGGCGAATATCTGAGTGGTATCCCGCGGCGCGGCCGTGAGATCGCTCGCGATCAACAATGTGTCTTCAAGCCAGACATCCATCAGCAGGCTGTCGTAATCCAGTTCTACCTTGACCGCGTACCACGTATCGTACGCCCACGTGTACCCGGTGCCCTGCCCGGCAATGCCTGTCGCGTAGATCTGAAAATCGCTCGTTGAAAAAGTGACGAAATTCACGTCCCGGCTTTCACTACTGGATATAAACATAAAAAATCCGGTATTGGCACCGCCCGCGCTGCCGCTGGGGATCATTATCGCGTACTCGTACACGAGCCGGCGTACGTCCCTTGCTACAAGTGGCAGATCTATGCCGTCGGCCCGCACCCAACTTGAAAATCCATTGATCACGAAACCCATTGACCCGCCGTGAGATATCCCGCTCTCCACCCATGCATAGTTGCCGCTCCATAATTCATACCACCCCCTGGCTGAGGGATATTCATAAAAAGCGTAGGATTCAAAATCATCATGGAAATCCAATGGTCCTATTGTCACGGTCACGGTTATGGTCTCGGACTTGCCCTGATGACCGTCATAATCGTACGCAATAGCGTAGATTTCATGCTGGGAGCTGTCAGGCAGCATCGTAGTATTCCACGTGTAGACGTATGGCGCGATCGTATCCTGACAGACCAGGAGGGAATCATCAATGAAAAGATCAACGCGCAATACCGCTTCAACGTCGGTCGCCTCGATCACGATATCAACAAAACCCGTGACCGTAGCCCCGTCGGTGGGGCTGGTTATCTCGGCCGTCGGAATGTTCTTTTCACAACCCGATCCGGTCAAGAAGACAATGCTCGCGGTCGCCAATACAATCAATTGAAGGTTTTTCATTTTTCCTCCGTAAAATTATTTATGCTTTATTTCAATTCAAAACTGACCGACACTCTGGCGTTGACCGTAATCTGGCCCGGCGCGATCGCGCTTTCATCTGACGCGGTACCACTGCCTCCACCGGCATTCTGTACGACGTTCTGCGACATGCCTCCGCCGTAAGAGCGACCCCAATAACCGCCGCCGTACCAGGACCACCAGTTAGAATACTCCTCTTTTATTGACTGAGGTTTGCCTATTTCCAAACCAAGTTCGCCAGCCAGTGCAGTCGCTTTCTCTTTTGCAGCTTTGATCGCCAGGGCGCGGGCCGTATCCCTGTGCTTGCGAAGCTCGGTCGTGCGGAACTGTATGCCGTGAACATAGGTTACGCCGGATTCAAGCACCGCGGTCAGCAGATCCTCGAATTTAGGAACATCCCGCAGGGTAACAACTATCGTCTTCCATACCGAGTAGCCGTCGATATTCGTCGTCCGTTCATCAAAATAATCAGGATACGTCGGGTTGATCGTGAAGTACTCGGTTTTTAAGTGCTTAGCTTCGATCCCAAACGATTCGATCGTTTTTATCGTTTTTTTCACGATATCTTCATTCGACTGTTCTGCGATATCCAGCTTGGCGTTCCAGGTATGGACACCCAAGGTGATGATCACCTCGTCCGGCACGACCATAACATCCGCGTCGCCGGTCACCGTAACCAGCCGCGCGTCCTTGTCATTGCCGCCGTCATCATCAGCGTAAATTGTTGGTATGATCACAAAAAGCGCAACTATAATAACAAAGAATTGCACGGTGCTTTTTAACATATGGCCTCCATTGTGGATAATTATATCCACGGCCATCACCCGGTCAAGACGCGATAATAACCGGTAACGCCTGATATTGACTAAAATAACGGCATAACTATAATAGCTATGGTATATTTGGTTATTTAGCCTTGTTCAAAATGGACACTCTCAACGATGAATAAACGAAAGACCCAAGTCTTAAGTTGTGAAAAAATAATAGATATCTTACGCAATCGTGCTGCGGTGTTGAACATGGATCCCTGTCAGGACATGGTGACGCCTTATTGCTGCAGGCGAGAGTGGGCATGGCGCAGTCAGGAAGGGAACAACCAATGGTTGGCTGCGACGATCCTGAAAAAAAGTTCATTGAAGCCATAGCTATTTATGAGAAATTGAGCCAGCCTTATAACCTAGCAAGGGCGTACTATTACTATGCACGGTGGCTCAAGTTTCGAGGTTTGACCGAAGAATCAAAAAATTATTATACAAAATCCCGCGAAATCTGCGAAAAAATCGGCGTGAAATTTTTTAGATAACATGGTAACGGCAATCTACTTAACAAAGTATTTACCGTCTTATTCTATTTTACTTTTATCACCTTGACGCAACTGCCGTTGGCTGCCGTTTTTGCCCTAACAAAGTAAACGCCCGCGCCCAGCTTCGAGCAATCATAATAACCGTTACGGGTCATACCGATCAAACCGCCTGAAGCATCATAAACATAGGCCTCGTTGCCTTCAAAATAATCACGCAGCTCAATGGCATTCGTGACGACCGTCGACTTGAGCAGGGACATCCGGCTGGCATTACCCGACCCCTCCTCGATGCCTACTTCTACATCGATATTTCCATAGATGTCATAAGTGGATCGCGTTTCACACCAGACATTCAGGCAGCGATCATTAGCACCCGGGATCACGTCACCGTAGTAGCAATTATAGGTAGAATTGGATATCTTAAAGGCGGTCTCAATGGGCATGCCTGATGCACTGTAAAATATTCCGTAGACCTGGTAAACACTGCCATCCATGATACTGTAGGTGACAATGAAGTTATAACCATCAAATGCAAGCCCCATTGAATTATAATAATAAATACCGGTAGCGATCGTGAATGGACCACTGATCCGTGCGCCATTGCTGTCCAGCACCACGCCTTTTATTGCGTAATCAGAACCAGTATATTCTACCCACGCCACAAAGTAATTTGCTCCATTAGAAGCCAGGCGGGTACCGAATATGTATCCGCCGGGAACCGCTACCACCAACGTATCACCAAGTGTGCCGGTCGTGTCAATGAACCTGCCCATGATCTGATAAGGGCTGGTTCCGTAAGTCCAGACCGCCAAGAACCTGGTGCCGCCGAATGCCACGGACGGGTAATACTGGAAAAAGGTGTTGTTTGGTCCTACAAGCATGCCGCTCGGTTCCATCACGCTGCCGCCGGGCGTTACCCGGGCACCAAAGATCTGGTAATAAGGGACGGTCCTGCCGTCACTCCACACGACCATATAGTAGCCGCCGCCGAACGCTACGTCAGGACTGTACTGGATATTCGGGGCATTGGAAATAACAACCGAGTTGATTGTATCGCAGTTCGAAGTGACACGCACTCCGTAAATATCGCCGTAACTTCAGCAGCCGTTGCGGAAAACAGCCATGATATTGGTGCCGTCAAAAGCCACTTCGGCCTTTGCTTTGACCGTGTCGGCGAAAAGCCATTTTCCGCCGGGGTCCAGTACCGTACCGTCGGCCGTTATTCTCGCGCCGTACAGGACATATATGTAGGACATGGCGCCAAAACGGTAATCGGGCCAGAAGACATAATACTGACCATTGGCGAAGATCGGCGTGGGATCGATCTGCATATCAACATCAGTACAAACAGGGAAATCTGCGTTGAACAAGCAAACTGAGAACAACAACGAAATAATATCCATGTATCCTCCATTTGATTATTATATTAATAATTAAAAATATGTCAATAGCCCTAAACCTGCAGATAACCACCGGATAAACCATTCAAAATCATACACATCAAGACTGTCTGGTTTTGTATGATTTTGCCACATATTACTGTTTGTTTCAGTTACTTAAGCATATCATATAAGGTACATCTTTGTATTTTCAAGAAAGCTGCCACTTCACATAGCTTCACATTGTATCTATGAATCAATATTTTCACGAACTCATAACGCCCAGTCTTCTCATAATGTCCTTTTGGAAAGAAAAGCGCATCTCTGCTGATTTTCAACTCATTACACACGTGTTCGCATATCACATTTAAATCAAAAACCGTCTTTCTTTCACTCCATATAATGGGATCGTCTACAATATCAAGCACAAATTTCTTATAATTATTTATAGCACTCGACCCATCACCGAACTGTTCCAATATAATATCAGGTCTTACCCAATTGCACTTCACGATACCAATGTATATACCATAGCTTGTCCATTCATAATCAATTGGATCGGTGACTATTCCACCTTCCACCGCTTGTCGGTGGATATATCTTGATAACCATTTTCCATACAGATTCGCTTGTACGATTTTATTATTAAAACGTTCTCCGAACACATGACTCGTCCTGTTATTTACACGGTTAAAATATTTTGCATAATCACCATGCAATTTCTTCATAAACTCTGAGATATTTTTGTCACGATCATAAACAAAAAGATGCACGTGATATTCCATTAACGCATAAGCAACAACAAAAACTGATAGATTATGCGAGTACTTTGCAAGTAGGCTTAAATATTTTGTGTAGTGCGCTCGCGCTTTGAAAATTGGATGGCGATCATTTCCCCAGGCATATACATGATGATATTGTTCTTCTCCACAGACTCTTGGTTTCCACACCATCAAAACCTCCCTACAATTGAAATAAAATAATTAGTAATTTCTTAAAACCATACAAAACAAGACAGTCTGGATTTGTATGCTAGCCTTTTTTTGCCGACCACTGCCTTACCATGACCAGCGCGAGGATCCCGGAAACAATAAAATACGCCAAGAGGACCAAAAACGAAATGTAGTTTTTCCCGATATATTCCGCCGTCGGGCAATTCAACAGCGCCGGCCTTATAAGATTCGTTGCATGAGTCAAGGGATTGGCGGCGATCGCGTATTTCAATAACCCCGGCGCGGTCATGACCGGATAATAGATATTTGATAGGAACGTTAGGGGCAGGGCGAGGAACTGCATGACGATATCACGGGCATCCTCGGTCTTGATGACCAAACCGAGGATGAACCCCACGCAGAACCAAATGAATGTGCTGATCACGAATACGACCAGTGCTATCACAATGCCTGCCACGCCGGCTGATATCATGTGCATCATGGAAACCGCTACGACCCACAGGATCATGGCCTTGACCAAGGCTAAAACCTGAATGCTGATCATCCTGCCTGAAAAATACTCATGGAAACTCGTTGCCGTCATGTGGATCATGTCGATTATCTTCACCCTGCGATCGAGATTGACCAGCGACAGCGCGTATGGCAGGGTCAAAAAGGATTGCATTACGATCAGGCCGGGGATAAAGAAATGAAGATACGAAATATTTCTGTTCTCGAATGCTACTTTTTGAAAAACCGCGGAAAACAGGTATCCGAAGAACAAGAGGTAGAAAAAAGGCGGCATGAAATTCGACACCAGCCAATATGCCTTTGAATAGTGCAAACGGATCTCACGCCAGATTATCGCCCGCATCTTCCACTCCCATCTTCCTGAATACATCATTCAACGTGGCTTGCCCGGCGTCGATCGATCGCTTTAGGTTTTGCGGCGTATCGACCGCCAGGATCCTGCCATTGAATAAGAACGCGATGCGGTCGCTTAAGACCTCGGCTTCGTTCAGGTCATGCGTATTCAGGAAAATGGTCAGACCATCCCTTTTCATGTCATTGAAAATGGACCATAGCCTGTTCTTGAACAGGATATCAATACCCGAAGTTGGTTCGTCCATGAACAATATGTCGCCGGGCTTCAAGAATGCGCGCGCCACCAGAAGCCGCTGCACCTCCCCGCCAGAAGCATGAAATGTCACCTGGTTCCGAATTTGACTGAGGGAAAACAGTTCAAGCAGTTTATCGATCTGGACCCGCAGGACCCGGCCAGGGATTTTCTGGAGCATGCCATAGAACACGAGGTTCTCGGCAATCGTAAGAAAAGGATCAAGGGTCGGCTGCTGAGGTATGATATTGATCCTTCCCTTAAGATACTGAGAACATGCGCCCACATCCCTGCCGAGCACCTCGATACGACCCGAATCAGGCCTTTCAAAACCGGTGATTATTTTGACGATCGTCGTCTTCCCCGCCCCATTGGGCCCTAACAAACAGAAGCACTCGCCTTTACCTACTTCAAGGTCGATGGTGTTCAGGACCTTCCTCCCATTGTAGCACTTTACCAGTTTGCTAACGCCGATCATTTTTTGTCGCTGCACTTCTCAACTCCGTTGGATCATCATGTAAACCTGTTGCCCGGTGGACTTTTCGGACAAAAGGGATCAGGCCTTAGTGCATCGCCGTGCGACTGTAGGGCCCGGACATAACATTTTCCCCTGATCGTATAACAACCGATCAATTGATCACAACGCTCGCATTCCTCCCGGGCCAGGTATTTGTACCCGCTCGTAGCAAAATCAGTCCGCCTTGGTGAATTCCAGATGCTGCTCAGTTTCTCATTTTTGATATTGCCAATGATAAAATCCTCGATATAGTATAGCACTTCACAGACCGTTACCGATCCATCAGGCAATATCACCAAGCCGTTCCTCCCGGCGTTACATACCGGTCGGTTTTTGTAAAATTCCATTTTTTCCTGCCACGACATGAACAGCGGATCTTTTATTTTCTTAAAATAGATGTTCACTGGCTTCAGGTATTTTTTCAAACTGGGGATCATTGCTTCAAGACTATCAAGATCACCAGGCTGACAGAACAGGGCATCGTTGTGAAAAAATCTGGACCGGGAATACTGGGATAGTGTTATTTGTTTCACCCCCCATTTCGCGAAATCCCGGACTGACATTTCTATTGAACGGATGTTATACGATGTCAGAACGCTGTTTATATTGACCGTCAAGCCCTCTGAAACCATATCTTTTATTGACTTGACGATAGAATCGAAATAATTGTTCTTTCCGACCAGATACTCAGCGATATCCTTGTCTGACGAATCAATACTCACCTGCATCTCCCCCATGCCAAGCCCTTTAAGGCGCTGTATTGTCTTGGTGGACAACGGGGTTTTCGTAGCCAGCACGGGACGCACATCATTATCGACACATGCTTTGATCATATCCATGATATGGGTGTGACTAAAAGGGTCACCCCCAGAAAAAATGAGCGACGGTATTTGCATGTCTTTCATCTGAACCGTCAGGCACTTCACGTCATGCAGTGCCAGCTCTTGCAAAAATCGATGCCTGGGAGCATAACAATACCGGCAGTGACAATCGCATGAAAAGGTCGGAATGAGCATAATCAACTCGGGGACCGATGGACCGCTGGATCGAGGACAGTATTGATTCCCCGGAAGAATAAAATCCTCAGGTCTATACTTCACGACATTCCTGACATTGGTATCGTCAACGAAGATCAGATGGTCCTTGAACTTGTTCAGGCAATTTACTACTATTTTTGCGGCCACCTTTTCATCAACGCGCAGGATATTGGAAATCGCATGTTTGACCTCGCTGACAGTTCTCTCACCATTGCATAGTGCCAGTAGGACCGCTTCAGGTGAACTAATGACTAACCGGCGGTTTTCCTTTTGATTAACAAATGGGTTCCTCGGGAATATGTGGATGTTGTCTTTTTCGTTGCGCATGCAGTATTCAGGATCAAGCGCCACAATGCGCTGTTCAAGATCGATCACTGAAATATCCATTTTATGCTACATTCAATATACAAATGCGTCAGGAGATATGAGCAAAAGTACTAAATACCCATATCCCTGACGCGCTTTCTGTCACAGCCCTTGTTTGCCGCAGAATATTTTAGGCTGCTGTTGTATCCTTAGATTAAAGACAATCAATATCCAGACTTCCGCTATGTGACAGTCACAGCTGAAATCGCGCAACCTGGCGTGCAACAAATAAGACACCTCCCATCGGCAATATACGTCTCCGTTGCCATTTCCAAAAAATCATTACGCAAATCCGCTTCACTAATCAATTTGCTCAATAAACCTGTATCCATGTGATCTAACCCCCTTTTTTTAATGAACGTTATTTATACCACCAATAGAACAATTGGTGATCTCATCTAATCATAAGCAATTTTTATGCCAGGTCGAATAGGTTGAGATTTCAACAAGTTGGGTAATGATCACTGACGAAAATGTCAAAATTTATGACGTTTTTGGCACAAACCGACAGCTTTTTTACTGGATCAACTACTTTTAGCGTGAAAGTTGGCTTTATTTCCCGAGGACTTTTAGCCTGGTTTCAGTCCGCTTGAGATAATCCTTTGCCTTATTGTGATTGGGATCGTTGGCCAGAACTTTCTGAAAGATCTTCTTTGCTCCAGCATAATCCGCCACGACGAATTTCGCATAACCTTCCTGGAATAATTTTTCTATCTCTTCCAGTGTCATTTTCTTTACGTCCCGAGGCTGGTTTTTCTTGGCGGTTACCAGGGAATCCACCCGACTGATACCAACGATAGCTTCGGTGAGGAGAGTATCGTACGCGTACAGCTGGTGATAATAAAACAAAGCATCAGGATATTTTTCTGTATTTTCACTTTCCCGGGCAAGACGGAAAAGGCTGTCATTCCAGGATTTTCTGGCGTTTGCATACATATCATTGGCACTATCAAGAGTGGCGGTCCTGAACCTGGAGTAAAATTTCAATGAATCCAGATGCAGCTTAGCCCGCGTAAAGTCGAAATTCTGCAGAACGTTTTTGATAATATCGGATTGATAACGGCATAATGAATCATATTTCCTGATCATTATCCGGTCCGTCTGCGCTACCATTTCCAGCGTAAAGATATAATTTTGCGCGGATACTTCCGCCGTGGTCGTCAGGGTTTCGTATCGGTCGGCTCCCAGCAAGAAGCGGTACGCTCCAGCAGTCAGCGGTAAATAAAAAGCACTTTTGTGGGTCACAAACGATTGTTTGTATTTATCGATGGTGACGCGGACAACCGGAAGCGCGCCTTTGTTTAATGAATCGCATATGGTAAACTGCGTGTTGATATTTTCCGCCGGGGTTTTTGGTTCTCCATAAAGCCCTCGGACCATTATCACGAATAAAATCAACCAGCTGCAACAAAAGGCAAAACCAAGCTTTAAACATCGCATGGCAAATAATACAAAATTTACGGATCTTGTCAATATTGTTTTAATGGGCGTAATAGTAAAAACCTTGACATTTGTAGAATCTTCGCTATAATAAATTAAGGTTAGAATACGGATAATGGAAAAATAATGATATCGGCAATATCGATAATTTTGATGAATATAACGCTGCTGACGACCGCCAGTGTCTTGCACAGCGGAGACACACTCAATGCGCCATACGGCACCAAACCGGTCATTGACGGTCTGATAAGCGCGGGCGAATGGGATGACGCGGATACGGTCATGACCATGGCCCTGCCTAACGGACCGGTCACGATCTATGCCAAGGAATATCCTGATTCCATTTATTTCGCGGTCAACGTGCCGGACAGTACTAGTCATCCCAATGACCGGGCGATCCTGATGTTTGACTCACTGAATAACGCTGACACACTGCCCAACGTGGATGATTTTACGTGTTCCATGAAGCGGAATGGCACGCGCGCGTCCCAACATGGCAACGGCACCGGTTGGGCAAATGATAGTACATGGGGTTGGAATTCCGCGGTCACCGCGAGCACCAACGGTTACGTTGTGGAATATTCGGTCGCTTTTAGAAAAGCCGGACTGTCATTCGGTCAACCGAAGATCCTTGGATTTTCAGTGGAAATAATCAATACCAATCTGAGCACTGTTTTGTGGCCGGATTCGGCCATTAACATGAACCCTTCGACCTGGGGCGATCTTTTCTCACCGGACAACTGGGGAAGCAATGACTCGGTAGGACCGGTCACGTCCGGGATCCAGATCTCGCCGCCAAACCCGCCGCAGGGTATCACGAACATAGTGGTGTACGCGCTGGTCTCGGATAGTCTGACCGGGCAGTCGATGATCAATGACGCCCAAGTATTTATCGACTCGACCGTTGCTGCTTATAACATGATGCCGCTCGATGGCAATTTTGACGAAATGACCGAAGGTGTATTTGATACGGTCCCGGTGACCGGTTGGGTGGCTGGCGACACGCACTGGGTTTACGTTCGTGGCATGGATATCGCCAGGAACTGGGGCATGTTCGATTCGGTGCCGGTCATTGTTGCCGCGGCGTTGGACACGACTCCGCCATGGATCATTACGACATTCCCCGGCAGCGGTCAAACTGATGTCCCTCTTGATGCCGTTATCACCGCGACCTTTAGCGAGCAGGTCGACCCGGCGACGGTCACGCTCGATAAATTCACGATGAACGGCAGTATCAACGGTGCCTATACATTTACCATTAACTATGATCCTATTGACAGCACCGTGTCCATTGACCCCACGATCAGTTTCGCTTCGGCAGAATCGATCACGGTAGTGATCGCGCCCGGCATTCAGGACCTGGCCGGGAATCCCATGCCGGACACTCACTCATGGTGGTTCAAGGCGCTCGTTCTCCCCGATTCTGTCGGCCCGGTCACTTCCTCAGTCAGCATCTCCCCGCCGAACCCGCCTCAGGGTATCACGGAAATTATCGCCTATGCGCTTGTGTCTGACAGCGCGACGGGCCAGTCACTGATCAATGACGCTGAAGCGTTCCTTGATTCGATCGGTCAACCCGGCACAGGTTATATCATGACCGCGCTGGATGGAGGGTATGACGAAATCGCTGAGGATGTCTTTGACACGATACCGGTATCAGGCTGGGTAGCGGGCGACACGCACTGGGTCTATATTCATGGCCGCGATATTGGTAACAATTGGGGTGCGTTTGATTCCGCATCGGCCATCGTTGTATCCCTGATCGACACTGTACCACCGGGTATCGCATACACGTCGCCCGCCTTCGGCGATACCGGAGTTACCCTAAACAGCTGGATCTATGTTACGTTCAACGAGAAGGTCGATCCGACCACCGTGACCAGCGATAAGATCCTGATCGAAGGCAGTATCAACGGCAATTATACTTTCTGGATGTCATATTTCGAAACGGACAGCACGCTCCGCATAAATCCTTATAGTGACTTTGCACCCATGGAATCCATCAATGTCTATATCGCCGCTGGAATCCAGGATCTGGCCGGGAATCCCATGCTCAGCGGCTACTGGTGGTGGTTCAGGTCCGGGGCAATTACGGACACGGCAAAACCCCGCGTTGATTCGCTGATCGCGAATCCCGACACTATCACCGGTGCGAACGGCGTCACGGTCATTACGTCACGGATCACCGACAATATTGCCGTGGCCGGCGCAGAGTACTTCATTGACGCGATCGGGGTCAATGGTACCGGTTACGGCGCGCACGCTTCCGACAGTTTCGGCCTGACCATTGCTCATACTCTTGATACCATTGTCATAGACACTATAGCATACGGGATGCACCGATTCTTCCTGCATGGCGTTGATGCCACTGGCAACTGGGGTCCATATGATACCGCAGCCGTTTACAAAATCGCAGTCGACACCCTGCACCCGGACGTCGATTCCCTGCGCGCGGTGCCGGATACAGTGGATCTCTATGCACAAACCATCATAACCTCCCGGATCACTGACAATATCGGCGTCACCGCCGCTGAATTCTTCATTGATTCGGTGGGCGGCTATGGCGCTGGTTACGCGGCGCATCCAGTTGACAGCTTTGGACCACTGGTCGTTCATACGCGCGATACCGTTCAAACAGACACGCTTATCTCGGGTCGGCATTGGGTCTATCTCCGGGGCCGCGATGCGGCCGGCAACTGGAGTATCTGCGATTCTGTTCCATTTGTCATCGTGAACTTCGACAGCACCGGTCCCCACTTCACAATCACCGCCATCCCGTCACCCGTATTGATCGGCGATTCGATATCAATAACCGCTGATGTAAGTGAGCCGCTTAACCCTGATTCTGCGGTGACCTGCCTGATCCGCAACGCTGATACAACGGTCGCGCATACGATGGTTCAGACCGATACGTTCGAATACCAAATCTGGGTGCAGACTACCGGCTTTCCGGAGGGAACATGCCGGGCGGTCGTTTCCGGGTACGATGAACGGAGCAACTACGGTGTTGACTCCGTACAATTTGCCGCCGTACTCGACAGCATTGGCCCTGATTTTATCGTCGCGATCACGCCCTCGCCAGCCCATATCGGTGATTCGGCGCTGGTAACCGCTCAAACCAGCGATACGCTCCACCCGGATTCTCTGGTCACCTGTTTTGTACGCACGGCCGATAGCATGACCGAATATATAATGACCCAAACGGATTCATTCGAATATAGTGCATGGGTTCAAACGGTCGGCTTCTCCGAGGATACTTGCTGGGCGTTAGTTGCCGGTTATAACAAGCGGAGTACGTATGGAATCGATTCGCTTCAATTCGCGGTCATGGCGGAAGGTGAATTCCTGCCCAAGGACCGCGTGTACGCCTGGCCCAATCCGGCAAAAGGCAACCAGGTCTTTTTCCATTTTTATGTCAGCATGAACGCACGCGTAAGGGTAACTGTTTTCAACCTTGAAGGCAGGCGTGTCTGGCAAAGTACGGAACAGAACGCAGCAGGCGGAAAGCCGCCCCACACAATGAATTCCAACGCCGTGGTGTGGGATATTTCACGGATCGCCAGCGATGTCTACATCTTCCGGCTGGAAGCAACGAACACTGCGACCGACGATATAAGTACGGTCATAAAGAAATTCGCCATTGTCCGATGAAACATCACTCGATCAAACCCGGAAACTGCAAAGACGGCACATTTATGTATCGGATAGTTCTCATATGCGTATGCTGCGGGCCGCTGCTGTACGCTGACCCCGGTGAGACCGGCGCCTCTTTTTTAAACCTGGGCGTCGGCGCGAACGCGCTAGCCATGGGCGGCGCCGTGACATCGAACGCGCAGGGCGCGACGGCGCTCTACTGGAATCCGGGCGCTCTAGGCTGGATCAGTGGTTCGGAATTCGCTGTTATGCATGCGGAACATTTCCAGTCCATCCGGCATGAGCACATTGCCTACAGCCAGAGCAGCCGGGCTTTTAGTTTTGGATTTTCATTAAAGACGTTGTATCTGAGTGGTCTCGAGGAACGCACCGAGCCATCGGAAGATCCAATCAGAACATTCGGTGCCTATTATCTGGCACCGGCGGTTACTTGCGCCAAGGTCTTTGGGAGGAATTTCAGCTCCGGACTAACAATCAAGACCGTTCACCAGGCGATCAGCGATTACAGTACAATGTCGATAGCCGGCGATATCGGGCTGGCTGTGAAATTCGGTCAGAAGGGCCCGCAATGGGGTATTTGTCTGGACAACCTCGGCATGAGCGCCGCGTTCGATACGGCTTCCTTCTCATTACCCACAAAGCTGAAGACCGGCTTCAGCATGACAACATTTAGCGATCACCTGGTTATCGCGTTCGACCTGATCAAACCGTTTGCGGATGATCTCGCCTGGTGCGCCGGCGTTCAGACCATGGTCAATAAACGTTTTCAGATCCGCGCCGGATACCGTTCCGACCTCCGCGATGATGGAGCTCTGGCCGGCCTCAGTTCCGGCATCGGCCTGAAAATAAGTGATATCGGTATTGACTATGCTGTGACATCATACGGCTTTCTCGGCGTCACCCACAGCATCTCGATTGCTTACAGTTTCGACCGTTCGCAGACAAAGATCGACCAGCAGGAAGCGTTGATCGCGGAGGAACTGCAGAAACGGATGCGGATAACCGCCGAGGCTTTTTACCGGCAGGGGCTCGCGCAGCAGCGGGCCGGGAAATATGAAGAAGCCATCTGGAACTTTGATATCGCGCTGGTCTGGGACCCGCAGTACAGCGACGCTCTTGGCAGCATTGAAGATTTGAAAAAGACCGTCGACATGAACAATGTCAATACCGGGCTTACCCAGGGGATCAACGAATTCAACAAAGGCAGCTATATTGAAGCGCTGCGGTCGTTCAGCACGGCCCTGAGCATCGATTCGAGCAACGTCCTGCTCAAGCAATGGATCCAAACAACATCCGACGCGCTAGTGAAAATGCAGCTGGAAAAAGGCCAGTTGGACCGGGCGACGAGAGAGAAGATCGCAGATTACATGAAGAAGGGCATCAAGTACTTCACGCTCAAACAGTTCACAGCCGCGATCAATGAATGGAAGAAAGTGCTTACGATCGATGCCCAGCACCAAGAGGCCCGTGATTATATATCGAAAGCGCAGGAAATGATATCCAAACAGGTCGCCGATGCGTTCAATACCGCCGACCAGTGCATGAACCAGGGGAAGTGGGCTCAGGCGCTCATCGAGATCAACAAAGTCCTGACATGGGAACCGTCCAACCAGGCTGCCATTGCGAAAAAGACCAAGATCAGGGAACAATTGCGGGAACTGTCGATCGACCACACCAAAAAAGGCATTGAATTCTTCAAACAACAGAAATTAGCCCAGGCAGAGGCAGAATTCAAGGTGGCAATAGATTACGACATTTCGAACGTGACTGCCAGCAATTACCTGAAGAAACTATCGTCCATTGGCGGAACAGTCAAAAGTGCAGATATCAATGACCTTTACATGAAGGGCATAACCGCCTATACGCAGGAAGATTTCAAGGCGGCCATCCGTTATTGGAAGAAGATCCTGGAGATAGACCCCAAGAACAGCAATGCCCAGCGGAACATCGCCCGGGCTGAAGAGAAACTCAATCTGGGAAACAAGTAAGTAAGCGTACCGACTACAGTCTTTTCAGAACTACATAGGCTATGTCATCTGACTGAGGCGCGTTGCCGGTGAACGTTTCGATCTCCAAATTCAAAAAATGACTTAACCGGTCGGGCGCCAGGTGTCCGTTTTGCTGCAATAAAGCTTCAAGCCGATGGGTCCCGAATTGTTCCTTTTGGCTATTCATGGCTTCGGTTACCCCGTCGGTGTACAGGAAAACAACATCGCCCGCCTGTATTTTCTTCTTCTCCTCCTGTAGTTGGTCAGAAAACTGCTGGGCATCGAAAATGCTGACCCCGAGCGGTGGGCCGCCCGGCTTGAGGGATGTAATGCTTTTGGTTTGGGCGCTGTAATAATAAACCGGATTATGCCCGGCACAACAATAGGTCAGTTCATGGTTGGCGAGGTCCAGGACCAGGTAAAACAGCGTTATGTACATGCCCTCGGGAATATCGCGGCTGAGCATGTTGTTTAATGTCAACAGCAGGAAGCGGGGCGAGATCCGGTGCGGTGCTTCGTTCCGGATAAAGCTCCGCAGCATGGTCATTACCAGTGAACCGGCAATGCCTTTCCCCGATACGTCGGCGATGACAAATCCCATATGGTTCTTGTCGATCATTATATAATCGTGGTAATCGCCGCCAACTTCCATTGCGGCTTCGTAGAAGGAATCGACGGCATAACCGGGTATTACGGGATTGGTTATCGGCAAGAGCGCGTGCTGGATATCTTTGGCGATCTGCATTTCCCTTTTCATCCGTTCTTTTTCGACCAGGTCATGCTGCGCTTTTTTCAGGTTCTGGGCCATGATCTTTACCGCATGCGCGATACGGCCAACTTCGTCGCGACGCGTCGTCATTATCATACGGTCAAGATCGCCGTTGCCGATCGCTTCGATATCGTCGGTCACCGCGCCCAGCGAACCGATAATGAGCGAAACAAGGATCAATATGCTTGAAATGCCGATCACCAGGATAATGGCGCCGATGACCGCCGCGCCGCGCCGCGCCTCCTGCACGGCTGCTTTCAGGTCTTGTTTGGAAAGCACGACGTGAGCTTCACCGATCTTGTTCGTGCCGACCTCCATGGCAACCGTGATCATCAGAGCATTAACGCCGTCCGAAAAGCGGTAATCCTGCGTTGCCAATGCCCGTCCGCCCAGGGGCTGTAGCCCTGCAGGGGGATGATAGGTCTTGGTCACCTCTCTGATATCCGTGTGCGCCCAGATCACCTGGTTTTGGTCGACCACAAAACAGCTTAGCACACCGGGGTTATCTTCCTTGGTATCGTGCACGAGTTTGGCAAGGGCCAGATCATCCTTCATGATAAGAAAATCCTCGGCTCCGGCGGCCAGGTTTTTGCCGATCGTTTCGCCCCGCAACGTCATTTGCTGGATAAGCACGCGCTTTTCATGATTGACAAAAAATCCGGTGAAAAGCAGCAGGATGACCAGGATGAAAACGATCAACCAGATAAGGAATTTTGTCTTTAATGTCAAGCTGGTGCGGAATTCCTCCGCTTGCCGCATGTTGTTTTCAGGCGGGCTTGATGGTCTTCACCATTCGCACCATGGTCCCTTTTCCCAGGACAAGCCCGCTGATCTGCTTGCGTGGTGCTTCGGTTATTTCGACCCGGTCAAAGATCTTCCTGATCAGCTGTAAGCCGATGGAATCGGTCATCTCGTCGGGCGGCGATGAGAAACCACGCCCGTAATCAGTGATGGTGAATGTAAGCATCTCGCTGTCCAGCGTATAACTGATCTCGATCACGCCTTCCTTGCTGCCCTCATAACCATGGTGTACGGCATTGCCATAAAGCTCCTTGGCGATCAGTTCAAGGGAATCATCGTCCATGTTCTTGATCTGCGAGAGCTGGGGGTTGGACTTTATCACCCGGCCCATGAAGCGGAAGAGAATGCAAGCGAACTTGTCCTCGCTGGGAAGGACCAGCTCATTCATGTACTCGGCCTGATGAACGTACGGGTCCATAAGCTGCAACTCCTGCCACAATTGCTCATCTGCCAGGAAATCACTTAGTATCTTGATCCAGCGGTCGTGGTATTTGATCTCCTTCTGCGCACCGACTTCTTTGCGCAACTGATCGATGATCATGCTGGATATCGTTGTATCTTTCTGCAGTTCCTCGATGTTTACATAATAACGGAACAAGTAATTGATTCCCAAGAGCCGGAATGGCTTGGAAATTGACTCGTCAGGATAAGACACATAAATATAGTCTCTTTTTATCCGCACCAGGTTCATAAGAAGACCGAGCCCGGTTGATCCGACAAAGGTTATGCCGTTAAGGTCGACGATGAAATTGTAAACATAGGGCAGGATCGCGGTCCTGAGGACCCGCTGGAGTGACATCACGGGTTGCGTGTCAAGCGAACCTTTAAGGACAAGGGCACACACCCGCGCATGTTCATCAAAGAACATCCGGCATGTTAGACTGCCCAGCTTGTATTCCTCGGTTTTGAATTCGCCGTTCGACTGCATCATCCCATTATACTTATAGAATTGAAATTGTCAATGCGGCGACACCTGATCTTTCACTTCAGGATAGCGCGCAGGAGCAGCATGAACCCTTTGATCTCGTTCTCCACGAGTTCAAGGTTGCGTTTCGCCTGCACGTAATCGGGATTGATCTCCACGGCCTTTTTGAAATGAGTCTGCGCCGCGTTGAACAGCGATCTCATTTTGATGAGATATGCCTTGCCCAGCGCATTCCACAGGTCCGCGTACTGCGGTGTAGAATCGACCTTGTGATGCATTTTATCGATATACTCGTCAACGGTGATAGCGACCTCCTTGAGGTCGCTGAATTTGGTAAAAAGTTCAAAGTCATAGATGAATTCGTGAATGTCCGTCTTTCTCATCTCAGCCTTGAATTTCGTCAGCCGGCTTACTGCTCTGGAAAAATCCTTCTGCTCCAACAGCTGCATTGCATCCTTGTATGGTTCTACCTGGTACCGCGTGTCCAGGAGCGAAGCGTACTTTAGGTTTACGATGGCGGCGATAACATCTTTTTCGTGCGGTGTTTCGGCTTTCACGACCTTTTCCCTCAGGATCAAATATCCAAGGTTAAAATATGCCTCGGCGAAATTTTTGTTGAAGTTGATCGCCTTTTCCAATTCCTGGAACGCCTCGTCGTACATATCTTTCTCAAGATAGGCAAGGCCCAGGTCGAGATAGTAATCAGCGTTCCTTGGAGCCAGGTACAAAGCCCTCGTGAACTGGGCGATGGCGTGATCCATATCGCCTAATTTCCTGTATACGTACCCAAGATTCCGGTGAGCGTCCGTCAGGTTCTGATCGATCCGTATCGCGTCCGTGAACGATTTTTTCGCTTCCTGGAAAAATCCCTTACCCATGAAAATAACACCGATCTTGTTAAAGGCATCGGCGTGCATGCCTTTCTTGACATTCTCCACCAGCCGCAGCAGGTGGGACAGTGATTCGATCTGCTCGTTATGGATCGACTGTATCAGATCGATCAGGGTTTTTTCGCGGATCTGGTAATCGTATTGTTTTTCCCTTACGTCAAGGATCCTCCCGGATTTGAAGGTTTGTGAGACAATCTTGGATTGCCTTGGTTCCGCGCACGTCTCAATGTGATAGATATCCTTATCAAACTTGACCGCGCTGTCCAGACCATAGGTTCTATTCATGGGTATCTATTCCTTTCTTTTTCTTCGTTCCTGCTGCCAGGCGAAATAAAGACGTTGCTCCCGCGTATTCAGCCTCAGTCGCCGCAGGGTCGAATATACCTTCCAGACGCTCAGTGAGGAAAAATGGTATGGCGCGCCCTGCAATATCTTTTTAAGCTGCGAGGCATTTGAAAGGGGACTGTTCATAACAATGGAACGGACGGCTTCTTCAAGCGTCGGTTTTTTCTGCGGGATATTCCTGGGTTTCATCGCTGCGCTTTGAGGCACTTTTTCTCCACCTATGACCGGCATTGATATACCGGCATGCTTTACTGCTTCATCAACACTGGTGAAATACTTGGTTACCTTGTTCAGATCAAGGAGTTTGTAAATGGAAAGGACGTCGCTTGCCATATTGGCGAAGAAAATATCGCCTCCCTTGTCGCGATTTTCCTTGATCCGACCAAGGATCACACCCCACCCGGCTGACGCGATGAACTTGACTCCCCCAAAATCCAGTATGAACAGGTTAATGTCTTTGCCCAGGACCAACAATTTTTCTTTCAACAAGTGCGCGGTTGCCGAATCGATAAAGCCGTGCAGAACGAGCACCGCGCCTTTATTTTCCCTCCCTAATAGATGAGCCTGAATCTTTAGACTATCAGTTTCCATCGTGCTTTACCGCCTCTTTCCATTCTTGCCGTTCTTTGCCAGGTTTTTAACAAGGATTATTTCATTATAGCCATCCACCCTGCGGAACCGCACCTTGTCCACAAGGCGCTCCATCATTATCATCCCCAGTCCACCTTCGATCTTTTTTTCGATCAGTTCCTCCAGCGTTCTTTTCTGGACCCTGGTTGGTTCGAACGGCTCTCCCCAATCCTTCAAGGTAACCATGATCTTTCTCGTTGTGGCTGTAATACCGATCTCGATCTTGCCGGGCTTGTTTTTGTATGCGTGCCGGCTGATATTCATATATGCCTCTTCGACCGCAGTGATAACATGCATAACGGTTTGGCGGTCAATACCGTCATGACCGCAGGCACGGGCAACACTTGCCCTCAATTTTTTTATACTACTGATGTTTTGGTTCGCAGAAAAAGTGAACTTAACAACGCTCAATGTTTTACTCCGTTTGTATAGTATATATATATCCCGGTATATGTCAACCCCTGGCAATCCAGCCGCCAGAAAAGAACTGTCAAGATATAATATGAAGGCCTATGGAACGCGGTTTTTTAGGTTATACTGGTAGGAAGGAGGCATTATGAATTACATTGGCATTGATTTGCATCGTAAGTATTCGCAGGTTCACGTATATGATCCGGTGCAGGCGGTGGAATCGAC
>DASVHD010000007.1 GCA_036382775.1 bacterium
ATTCTCGGCCGAGGAGGACACGTGGATCGCGGGGCTGGAGTGGCTCGAAAGCCAGGGAGCCGATATCGTATCCAGTTCCCTGGGATACACCAGCTGGTATCAGTGGCCTGAAGATTATGACGGTCGGACATCGGCGGCGTCGATAGCCGCGACGGAAGCCGTGAAACGCGGCGTCATCATTGTTAATTCTTCGGGTAATTTTGCCCAGCCCACGCCGCCGCAGATCGTCGTACCGGGCGATGCCGAGGGTGTTATAACGGTCGGCGGCATTGATACGCTGTTCAACCACGCGAAATGGGAAAGCCAGGGTACGATCGCCTATGCCGGGTATTCGACAAGCGACCAGACCCTGAGGAAACCGGAGATAGTTTCGTTGTGCGCCGCACCGGTGGTCGTGGACCCCGATTCCCAGAATTCTTACCTTTACTCGTTCGGGACATCGGGCGCTGCAGCCTTGGTATCCGGCATGTGCGCGCTTCTGCTCGAGGGACATCCAAACTGGACGCCGGATTCGGTGACTAACGCGCTCTGCTCGACCGCGAGCCTGGCCGAAACGCCGAATGACAGCATGGGGCATGGCTGGCCCGATGTGCTGGCCGCGTTCTATAAAAGCCCGCCGCACTGGGATTCGGTAACGGGAAATCATTTCCTGACGCCGTTCCCCAACCCCTTTATCATCACCCAGCAGCCGCTCATTTACCTGCCCTTTAAACTGGAAAACGCGACCAGCGTTGAATTCCGTATTTATGCGGTCAATGGCCGGTTAGTGATAAAAGAAGAGCGTCCCGTGGGGACCGGACAGCTTGGCCCCGGGATCTATGCCGACACAGATCCCCTGTCACCGAACGCTGCTTTCATGTGGAACGGAAAAGATGATGATGGCCTGGATGCCGGCAGCGGATTGTACTACTGCGTGCTGATGACCCGCGGTATGGGGAATGATATTACCAAGATTGCGGTGATAAGGTAGGATTGTAGACCGTAGTCCGAAAAAACTCTGTTCTGTCATTCCCGCGAAGGCGGGAATCCATATGTTTTAAATCCTGGACTCCTGTTTACACAGGAGTGACAAATCAGGGCTAGCAATGCCAAATATCAAATAACAAATTTCAAATCAAGGTAAAATTCCAAATTTTGTAAACAGAAAATATTCACCCCCACCCTTACCCTCCCCCCTTGAGGGGGAGGAAAAAGGAGAGGTGTGATTTTGACATTAAGCATTTATATTTATTTGTAATTCATTTGGCATTTGCAATTTGGAATCAAGGATTTATTCTTCTATTTTGAGGTGTAAATCCTTGAGCTGCTGGGGATCGACGACATCCGGTATGTTCTCCAGCAGCCCTTGAGCCTGTGTTGTTTTCGGGAACGCGATCACTTCCCTGATATTAGGGATATTACCCAGCACCATACAGATCCTGTCTATACCCGGCGCGATGCCGCCGTGCGGCGGCGCCGCGTACTCCAGCGCATCCAGGAGCAGGCCGAATTTCGCCCCCGCGGTCTGTTTGTCAATACCGATTATCGAAAACAGCTTTTCCTGAAGCTGGCGGTTGTGGTTCCTGATGCTGCCCGAAGCCAGCTCGTTGCCGTTGCATACCAGGTCGTACTGCCGGCCGCGCATCCGGACCGGATCAGTGTCAATAAATTGCAGGTCTTCTTCCTTGGGTTGAGTAAAGATGTGGTGGCAGGGAACGATCGTGCCGGTCTTTTCGTCTCGCTCAAAGAGCGGAAAATCGTGAACCCAGAGGAAGTGAAAGCCTTTTTGCCTTAAGTCGAGCTGGTCCGCGATCCGGTTGCGCAGTTCCCCGAGCAGCAAGAACACTCTGGCGTCGCCCGTGGCCAGTATCAATAAACTGCCGTTCATCAGATCGATATTTTTTACCACGTTCCAGTCGATGATCTTGGCGATACTGCCGCTGAAATTTTCTTCTTTCCTGACCCAGTATATGTTCTCCAGCCCCTTGGTTTTAGCAAGCGCGCCGAATTCCTCAAGGATCTTCCTTGATATCTTCGACGCTTCCGGGATGACTATGCCCCTGGTGTTCTGCTTGTTCCGGAACGGAGCAAAATCAACGTTTTGGAATGCTTCTTTGTAGTCCTTGATCTCGAGCCCGAAACTGATATCGGGTTTATCCGATCCGTATTTAGCGATCACGTCCAGGAACGCGTACCTGGGGAAAGGTATCACCAGGTCCTGACCCAGCGCTTTTTTGAATATGAAACTGAACAACCCTTCGACCAGGCGGTAAATATCCTCTTCGTTCACGAACGACATCTCGATATCGATCTGCGTGTGTTCGGGCTGGCGGTCGTGGCGCGGGTCTTCATCGCGCATGCACCGCGCGATCTGGTAATAACGTTCAAATCCGGCGACCATCAGGAGTTGCTTGTACATCTGGGGTGATTGGGCGAGCGCGTAGAACTTGCCGGGGTAAAGCCGCGATGGCACCAGATAGTCGCGCGCTCCTTCGGGCATGGCACGGGTCATGATCGGCGTCTCGATCTCGAGGAAATCGCGGCTGTTAAGGTATTCCCTGATGGCGGTCACGACCTTGTGCCGGAAAACGAGGTTTTTCTGCATAACCTCGCGCCGCAGGTCGAGGTAACGGTAACGCAGTCGCAGTTCCTCGCCCGCCTTTACGTCATTTTCGACCACGAACGGAGGCGTTTTGCACTTCGCCAGCGTTTTAAGGTCTTCCACGACGAGCTCCACATCGCCGGTCATCATCTTCGTGTTCTTCTGGTTCTGCGGCCGTTCCCGCACTGCACCGCTGACCCAGATGCAGTCCTGAAGGCCGAGATCTGCCGCGCCCTTGTGTTTCTGGGTATCGATGACAAGCTGCAGGACCGCAGTGCGGTCCTTGAGTTCGATGAAAAGCAGGCTGCCAAGGTTTCGGATCCGCTGCACCCAGCCGCAGGTCTCAATGGTCTTGCCAACGGCGTCCTTTTGCACTTGCGATAATGAGGTTTTCTTCATTGCTTTTTCAAATTTGTCCCGTGAAACGGGATCCCGATTCCTTGGTATAAAGGAGTTGAATGATGAAATCGGGAGATTTTGTAATTTGGCATTATTTTCCCTTTTTATCCTCAGTTCCAATCACGATCTGCGATAGATCGGCGAATTGAATGAAAAGCTGGTTTATGAAACTGACCAACGCCAGGCGGTTCTTCTGCAAATTCATATCCTCGCACATCACCAGGACATCGTCAAAGAACTTATCGATGTCCGGCCTCATGGACAGGAGCCGGTCGAGCACGGTGGCATATTCCTGCTTTTCGATAAGGGGCTGTATCGCTCCGCTTATCTCCTGCCCCTGCTCATAAAGCTTTTTCTCCGCTTTTTCCTGCAGCAGTTCCGGGTTCACGCTGTCCTGTTTTGGTTTGCCTTTAAGGATGTTCCTTACGCGTTTTTGGCCGATCACGAGCTGCTCGAATTCAGGTTTGTCGCGGTAGTTTTTGAGCGCTTCGCACCGGCGCCGGGCATCATAGGCATTACCCTTTGAGGCCGGCAGCACGCTTTTGATCTCATCGTAACGGAAGCCCAGATCTTCAAGGTAACGGTCGATCCGCTCATCGAAAAATTCTATGATCGGGGCGACCGCCACGTTCTCTAATGGTGATGGCAGCAGACCGACATACTTTTTTATCGCATCCTTTATCGAAATATTCAAAGCATTGGCATCGATCATATTAACAACTGCGTAGCCATTCCTTCGGATGCCAAATGGATCAAAAGAACTGGAAGGTTTTTGCCCGGTGTGAAAAGCGGCGGCGACATTGTCGATCTTGTCAGCGATCGATAAAATAACGCCCTCGATCGTGCTTGGCAGATCGTCTCCGATAAAACGGGGTAAGTAATGTTCTTTGATCGCGAGTGCGGCTTTGTCGCCTTTGCCAGCAGCTTGAGCGTAGTATCCCCCCATTATTCCTTGTAAAGAAGTAAATTCCTTTTCGCGCACCATATTGGAGAGCAGATCCGCCTTACAGAATTCGGCTGCTTGTTTTAAAGCATCAGGATCGATCCCGGGAGCCTCAAAGGTTGCGGTGAACCGGGCTAGACGCTTTGCTTTATCGGCAATACTGCCGAAATCTTTAAGCCAGAGCATACTCTGGCTATGTTTTAACATCGCATCGATGGTCAGTTTTAGGTCGTTCTGGTAATAGAAGTGAGCATCGTAAAGGCGGGATCGCAGGACCTTGCCGTATCCGGCTCCGATGTTGTCCGCGGCCCGGCGCTTGGCGCTGAAAACGCAGATGAATTTGTTTGTGTCCTTGATCCAGACAAGGTTTCCCAGGGCTTTCAGGGTGGTGAACAGCACTTCCGGCGGCAGTTCCAGGTAGCGTTCTTCGAATTCGCCGCTGACCACGTCCGGATATTCGATCGTGCAGTTGATCTCTTCGATCATTGCCGCGTCAAAGAGCGGCTCGCCCTTTAATTTCGCCGCCAGATCATTGATCTGTTTCTGGATGATCTTTTTCCGTTCGTTGGGATCAGCGACCACGCCGCCGTGCCGTAACGATGTGAGATATTCCCGCGGTTTTTCCAGGCGGATCGGGTTGAACGAAAAATGAAAATTGGGTATTGAATAACGGTCTGACTGGATGCCCGCGATCTTGAACTTTATCGGCTTGCGGTCAAGCAGGGCGACGATCCATCGCACCGGCCGCGGGAACCGGTCCCCGCTGTCATTCCATACCATGGTCTTGGAAAATTCCAGCGACCTGATGATCTGGGGCAGTTCACTGCCCAGTATCTCTTCCGTTGTTTTGCCGGCAACGTGCTTCGTGCCCACGATGTATTCACCCTTGGCGGTCTTGACGGTTTTGACATCACCGGGTTTGAGGTCGTGGGACTTCATGAAGCCGGCAAGCATCTCAGTGGGTTTGCCTTCTTTATCGTACGCGATCCTGGCGGGCGGCCCCTGCACTTCGATTACCTGGGGTTTTTGTTTTCTGGTCAATCCCAGGACGATCGCGCCCATGCGGCGCGCCGTGTAGATAGTGCGGATCGTACGGTAAAAGATCTTCTCCTTTTTTAGGAGCGCTTCGATCTTAGCGGTCAGCTCATGGGCAGATACGGGCAGGAACGACGGCGGGAATTCCTCGAACCCGATCTCGATCAGAAAGTCGATCATTGTTCGGGTCCTGGTTGCGGTTCTACCTTATCAGGAACCGGTTCAGGTTTAGTATGAGTTTGGGTGTCTTCCGCGTCGTGTTTTTCAACATAGAGCTGAGCAGCCCGGCTCGCCAGCGCCCGGACACGGCCTATCATCTTCGCCCGCTCCGAAACGCTGATCGCGCCCCTGGCTTCAAGTAGATTGAAAACATGGGAACATTTTATCGTATAGTCGTATCCAGGCAGGATCAGCTTGTGGTCAAAAAGGTTCCGGGCTTCGGTTTCGTACCGATCGAACAGCTCATGGAGCATTTTCTGGTTCGCGTGCACGAAATTGTATGCCGAGAACTCGATCTCGTTATCACGGTACACATCGCCCCAGGTAAGGCGGTCATTCCATTTGATCTCAAAGATCGAATCGACCTTCTGGATATTCATGCAGATCCGTTCAATGCCGTAAGTTATCTCGATGGGCGTCTGCGAAAGGTTGATACCGCCGGACTGCTGGAAATAAGTGAATTGCGTGATCTCAAGACCGTCAAGCCACACTTCCCATCCGATACCCCAGGCACCCAGGGTCGGGGATTCCCAGTCGTCTTCCACGAAACGGATCTCATGTTCGCTGAGCTTGAAGCCAAGCATTTCAAGCGATTCAAGGTATATTCTCTGGATGGTTTCGGGCGCGGGTTTCATGATCACCTGGAATTGGTAGAACTGCTGGACCCGGTTCGGGTTTTCCGCGTACCGGCCGTCGCGGGGCCGTTTTGACGGCTCCACATAACAGACGTTCCATGGTTTTTTATCAAGGACTCTGAGAAAAGTCGCTGGATTAAAAGTACCGGCTCCCACTTCGGAATTATACGGTTCAAATATAAGGCATCCCTTGCTTTGCCAGTACCGCTTAAGATCAAAAATAATATTTTCAAATGTCGGGCGCCGTTTCATTTTCAATCAAACTCCGTAGGTTCTATAACCCGAGGTCACCGGCTATGGACTGCATTCCCTTAAGGGCGATACCGATGAACGGCTCCAGTTCCAGACCCAGGTTAGTGCAGGTGCTGATCTGGTCGCGGTTCGCGCCCGCCGCGAACCTTTTTTCCTTGAACCGGCGCACAATAAATTCAATATCCAGTGAAGCGAGTTTCTTGTCCGGATGCATCAGGGCAGAGGCTACGATCAGCCCGGTAAGGGGGTCGGTCGCGAACAATGCCCAGTCTAATTTGGACTTTGCCGGCTGGTGTCCGGCATGGACTTTAACCGCGTATACGACCTCGGAATTTAATCCTTTGCTTTCCAGATAATTTGCTCCGATAATGCCATGCCTGATCGGTTCAGCAGCGGTTTCCTCGTAATCGATGTCATGTAAAAGCCCGGTCACACCCCAAATATCCTCATTTTCGCCGAAATGTCGGGCTAATTCCTTCAAACAGGCCTCGGTTGCCAGGCAATGCTTGAAAAGATTACGATTTTTCAGCTTTTCGCTTAGCATCTTCAGTGCTTCGTCTCTAGTTAAAGCCATAGAAAAATATTATGCACATTTTTATAAAAAAGTCAACACCCTAAAGGATCGTCAGTCGTTAATGGGCATCGCCGCCCGTTTAACAATTAGGAAAAAAAGACGATAAACGAAGCACGTATAACGATACGAGCCGCCATGCCGTATAACGATCAACCATTCTATGTCTTGACTTATTGTTGTTTTTCGTTATTCTTTATCGTCCGATGATCGAGGTGAAGGAATGGAAACTGGAACGGGAGCGGATGGTAAAAGAACATATCGCTGCCAGGGGGGTCAAGGACCAAAGAGTACTGGGCGCCATGACTGCCGTTCCGAGGCATATGTTCGTGGAAAAGACTTATTATCATCAGGCGCATAATGACTATCCTTTGCCGATCGGACAGGGGCAGACTATATCGCAGCCGTATATCGTGGCCGCGATGACAGAATTGCTCGAGCTGAACAATAAGGACGTGGTTTTGGAGATCGGGACCGGCTCGGGCTACCAGACCGCGATCCTTTCACTGTTGTGCGCAAAAGTCTATACGGTAGAAAGGATAATGGAACTTAGCAACATCGCGCGGAAGGTGCTCAATGAGCTCGAGATACGCAACGTTTCTTTTTTCGTTGGTGATGGATCCTGTGGTTGGCCCCAATATGCTCCGTATAACGGCATTATTGTGACGGCAGGCGCGCCTGATCTGCCGACGCCGTTGGTCGACCAGCTGGCGGATAAGGGAAGGCTTATCATCCCGATCGGCGGGGAGCATTACCAGGTTTTGAATCAGATAAAGAAGCACAAAGGACATATTTACAGGAAAGAGATCTTTGACTGCACATTCGTAAAACTTGTCGGGAAGAAGAGCTGGGGGGATAAAGATTGAGGTTATGAGGTTAGGAAGCTAAGAGGATACGAGGGGGATTTTTTATCATGACTTCATATCTTCCCATCTTCTCAACTTCGATGTTTCGCCGTAAACCGGGGCGTAGCGCAGCGGCTTAGCGCGCTTGGTTCGGGACCAAGAGGTCGTGGGTTCAAATCCCACCGCCCCGATGTGAAGGCATATGGTTTATCAAAGACGCACGGCGTTATGTTTGGGCAGTCGTGGGTTCCCTGTTTCTTTTGTTTAATAAGGCAGAAACAGGATCTGCGTCCCGCATAAATAGTGCGGGACTCGCCAAATCCCACCGCCCCGATGTCAATTCGACTCACAGGCACAAAACGAAGTGCCTGTGAGTGTGATTGCCGAATTGCTTGTCCTATAGTTCGAAGAACTGTAGGGAACATCCCGTTGCTGTTGTCGTTTACAGCAAACGGGATGACCTCGAAATTAACTAGTAGGAGTAGGCGTCAGGTACTAGATTTTATGAGAAAAAAGATCATCGCGGTCATTGGCGGCGCGGAAACCACCAAGAAAAATCTCCAGATAGCCGAGGAAGTCGGCCAGTTGATCGCCCGTAAGGGCGCGATCCTTATCACCGGCGGCATGGGCGGTGTGATGGAAGCGGCATCGCGGGGAGCCAAGAAAGAAGGCGGTCTTGTGATCGGCGTTATTCCCACAACCGACAAGAACAGCGCGAACCAGTATGTCGATATCCCGATAGTGACCGGCATGAACCAAGCGCGCAACATCATCATCGCGCGTACCTGCGACTGCGCGATCGCGATCGATGGCAAATACGGGACTTTATCCGAGATCGCTTATTGCCTGATGTTTACGATACCGGTCATCGGGATAGACACGTGGCAGGTCGATGCTCCCATCCACCACGTGGAAACCGCGGAAGAAGCCGTAAAAAAAGCATTCGAGCTTATTACTAGATGACTCATAGAGATAATGATAATATGAAACCCTCACCTTTATCCTCTCCCTTGAAGGGAGAGGGAGGGGTGAGGGTGGGTGCTGTCATTGCGAGTAATCTTTGTCATTCCGTGTTTAACACGGAATCCAGATTTCTTGAATACTGGACTCCTGCTGGAGTTTATCCCGTACAAAGATACGGGGCGGGAGTGACAGAAAAGATGGGATTGCTTCGTCTCCCGCTTTTTTATTGTTAAAAACCAGGGATGCGGGATTCCTCGCAATGACAAGAACTGGATCGCTCGCAATGACAGATAAGTAAGCAAAGGACATGCTAATGCATGCCAGTATAATCGTGCAGGGCCTGGTGCAAGGCGTCGGTTTCCGTTCATTTGTCTATGGCACAGCAACCAGGATGGGATTAACAGGACATGTAAGCAACATGCCAGACGGCACAGTCCAGGTTATCGCGGAAGGTGACAAGGGATTATTGAGTGACCTGATAAAAGAACTTAAGATCGGACCGATCGGCTCGGAAGTTACGGCGGTCGACGTGAAGTGGTCTGAGGAAGAAGAAGGTTATAATGATTTCGGTTTGGAATATTGACGCAAAAAAGGAGAATGCATGGACCTGAAAAAATACATCCGTGACGTCCCGGATTTTCCCCAAAAAGGCGTTATATTCAGGGATATTACCACGCTGATCAAGGAGCCGCAGGCTTTCAAATACGTCATTGATGCACTGGTAAAAAATTTTAAGAAAGAAAAGATCGATAAAATCGTTTCCGTAGAAGCGCGCGGATATATATTCGGCGGCGCCATGGCGTATAACCTGGGATGCGGGATCGTACCGGTGAGGAAAAAAGGCAAACTGCCGGCAGATGTTATTAAACTGGAATATGACCTGGAGTACGGCAAGAACGTGATCGAGATCCATAAAGACAGTTTGAAAAAAGGTGAAAAGGTTTTGACTTTCGACGACGTGCTCGCGACCGGCGGCACAATGCTCGCCACCTGCAAACTGGTGGAAATGCTGGGCGGAAAAGTTGTGGCTTGTTCATTTTTAGCGAATTTGACGTATCTTAAAGGTTTTGAAAAACTTAAAGACTATAAGATCTTTTCAGTGGTAGAGTATTAAAGACATTAAAGGTTTCGCCCTTTGTGGCGAAAATACACCCCCTCCTTTTTCCTCCCCCCTCGAGGGGGAGGGTAAGGGTGAGGGGGAAGGAGGTTTCTATGTATTTTATTACCGTTGTATTGTTGCTATCCTGGTCGCCTGCGGTAAATTTGAGCATACCCGGTGTCGATGATATGTATCCCCAGTCGGTCAGATGGCAGGCTGATCATACATGTTTGGTCTGGGAGTCGAATATCGGCGGTGACTGGGAGATCTTTTCGAGGTTTTTAATTCCAAGTCTGCCATTGTACACCGATACATTCAGGATAACAAATAATACGGGCGACGATTATAATCCCGTTATCGCGTATGATGAAGCAAGACAATGCTACTGGTGCGCCTGGATGGGTTTTGACAACACCCGTATGGATATCTTCATAAGCGATGGCGATTTGACTAACGGTTGGTCTGTCCCGACTCGGGTTACTAATGATTCGTCTTTTGATGCAGAGCCCTCGGTCTGTGTGATCCAGGACACGGTATGGTTGGCGTGGTACAAATGGACAGGCCAAGCGTTTAATATATTTGCCGCTTATTATGACGGTTCGATATGGTCGCCACCCGTGTCCATTACAAATGACACGCTTGTAAACAATACGCGACCGAAAATAAATGGGCATTACGATCATCCGCTGGTCGTATGGGAAAAAAACGATGATATTTACTTCAGCGAATGTATTGCTGGCATCTGGCAAAGCCCCATGCCCGTTACAACAGATCCTGGATCCGACATGAAACCGGAGATTGCAGTACAGAGTTACCCGCTCGGTGGATCTGGATTTGCAGGCGCTTGGATATTCTGGTACTCAGACCGGGACGGAAATTGTGAGATCTATTCGACGGCGATGGATACGTTTAGCGTAAATCGTCGAGTAACTTTCAATGATTCTTTGGATTACGCGCCAAGCCCGCTTGATTTTATAGCTTTAATAGGCCGTGGTGATCCAGCTTCTGTCGCGTTCAGTACGAGCAGAAACGGTGGTTCTGATATTTATACGCTATCTGGTTATTACGGCTGGGATACCGTTGCTGTTGATACGAATCCTTCGCAGGATATTTTGCCTTGCATGTCGGGCGGTGACTGGCGGATCTGGGTTTTCTGGCAGACCGACCGGAACGGCGACTGGGATATCTGCGGCAGCCAGATGTGGGTGGGAGGAGTGGAAGAGGGGGCGGGATACAGTGCAAGCAGTGAGGGATATAGTTTAGCTGCGCGCCCAAATCCCTTTACTAATCGGACTATCATTAAATTTCAAATTTCAAATGACAAATTACAAATGAATGCAAAAGATCAGACACACCCCCACCCTTTCCCTCCCCCCTCGAGGGGGAGGATTGAGGAGGGGGGGCGTGAACCGAAAGTATCGATGGCAATCTACGACGCGGCGGGTCGGACTGTTAAAGTATTTAACCATTTAACCATTCAACCAATTTATCAAATCATCTGGGACGGAACCGACGATCTTGGCAATCCCTTAACGCCGGGCGTGTATTTCTGTACTATGCGCCAAGGAGGGCAGGCTGTAACAGTAAAATTGATAAAGACTGAATAAAGAAAACTAGCTGTACATTGACACAGCGTGTCTTCTGAATAGTATTACCCCATGGCTGATGCTGGCGATGGCATTTTAGTCAAGGGCGCGCGCGTCCACAACCTTAAAAATATCGACGTTTTCATACCCCGCAACAAGCTGGTGGTAATAACGGGCATTTCCGGTTCGGGTAAGTCATCGCTTGCCTTTGACACACTGTACGCTGAGGGGCAGAGGCGCTACGTGGAATCACTGTCCGCGTACGCCCGGCAGTTCCTGGGCATGATGGATAAACCCGATCTCGACGAGATCTCCGGGCTGTCGCCCGCGATCGCGATCCAACAGAGGACCGCTTCCAAGAACCCCAGGTCGACCGTGGGTACGGTCACCGAGATATATGACTATTTAAGGGTGCTCTTCGCCCGCGTGGGCACGCCCTATTGCTATAATTGCGGAAGAAAGATCGAGTCGCAGACCGTTGACCAGATAGTGGACGCGATATCAAAACATGCCGAAGGCACCAGGGTCGAGATCCTCGCGCCGGTCGTCCGGGGTCGCAAGGGCGAATACAAGGAGCTCCTGACAAAGTTAAAACGCCGCGGTTACGTGCGCTGCCGCGTTGACGGTAAGATATATGACATTGAACAGGTGCCGGATCTCGAGCGTTATAAAAAGCACGACATCGAGATCATCATTGACCGCCTGGTGATCAAGGATGGGATGAGAAAACGGCTGGCAGACTCGGTCGAAATGGGATTGCGAGAAGGCGAAGGGATCCTGGTTGTGGTGTTTGATTCCAAAGAAGAGGTAATATTCAGTCAGAAACTTGCCTGCGTCCATTGCGGGATCAGTTACCCTGAACTATCGCCCAGGATGTTCTCGTTCAACTCTCCCTACGGCGCCTGCGAAACGTGCGACGGTTTGGGTGCGAAGATGGAGATCGATCCCTTGAGAGTGGTCAAGGACGATCGGCTTGCCATCTCGGCCGGAGCGATCGAGCCTTACGGCATGCCGAGCACCTGGCGTAATGCCATGCTGCAGGGCTTAAGCCGGAAATACAAATTCAGTCTTGATACGCCCTATCGGAAACTGCCCGAGGAAATAAAGGAGATAATCCTGCACGGCAGCGAAGTGCCTATCGATATCCAGTATGTCAGGAAAGACGGTTCGGGCCGCGGTGAGTTCAAGGAAACATTTGAGGGCGTGATCCCGGAACTGATGAGGCGCTACCGGGAGACCACTTCGCAGATGATAAGGCAGGAGATCGAAGATTACATGATCATTACGCCCTGCCCGACATGTGAAGGCAGGCGTCTGAAACCGGAAAGCCTTTCAGTGAAGATCGGCACCCATAATATATCACATGTAACCAGGTTTTCCGTCAAAGAAGCGCTTGCTTTTTTTAAAAAATTGGATCTTACATCGAAACAAAGGGCGGTTGCCGGCGAGATCATCAAGGAAATCATGAGGAGGCTTCAGTTCCTCAATTCGGTCGGACTTGATTACCTGACACTCGACCGCAAGACCGATTCCCTTGCCGGCGGCGAGGAGCAGCGGGTCAGACTGGCAACGCAGATCGGGTCGGGTCTGGTCGGCGTTCTATATATTCTCGACGAACCGTCGATCGGCCTGCACCAGCGGGACAACCGGCGGCTGCTGGACACGCTCGAGCACCTGCGCGATATCGGCAATACAGTCCTGATCGTGGAACATGACGCCGAGACCATGCACAGCGCCGACTATATCATCGACCTCGGACCTGGAGCGGGCGAGGCGGGCGGTTACGTCGTCGCCACGGGCACGCCGGCAGAGATCACAAAAAACAAAAGATCGATCACCGGGCTGTATCTTGCCGGGGTGAACAAGATCGAAATACCGCGAGCCCGGCGTCAGCCGCAGAAAAACAGCCTGGTCATTAAGGGGGCGAAGGCTAATAATCTTAAAGCTATCGATGTGGAGATACCTTTGGGTATATTCGTTTGCGTGACCGGCGTTTCGGGCTCGGGTAAATCCACGCTTGTTGTGGACACTCTATACCAGGCGCTGGCGTGCGAATATTACGGCTCGAAATATCCGGTTGGGGAGCATTCAAGGATAAACGGGCTGCAACTAATCGATAAGGTCGTGAATATAGACCAGTCGCCGATCGGCCGGACCCCGCGATCTAATCCTGCGACTTACACCGGCGCCTTCACGCCGATCCGTGATCTTTTCGCGTCCCTGCCCGAATCCAAAGTAAGGGGGTATGGCGTAGGCCGGTTTTCTTTCAATGTTCCCGGAGGCCGTTGCGAGCAGTGCGAAGGCGGCGGTATCCTGTGGATCGAGATGCATTTCCTGCCCGATGTTCATATCACTTGCGATGCCTGCCAGGGCAAACGCTTCAACCGCGAAACCTTGGATATAAAATATAAGGGGAAAAATATCAGCGAAGTCCTGAACATGTCAGTGACCGAGGCCCTGGATTTTTTCAAGAATATTCCCCAAATCAAGAGAAAGCTGCAGTTATTGTTCGATGTCGGGCTTGGTTATATCAAGCTTGGACAGTCGGCGACGACTTTATCCGGCGGTGAAGCTCAGCGTATAAAGCTAGCCAAGGAGCTCGCCAAGATCGCCACGGGAAAGACGCTGTACATCCTGGACGAGCCGACTACGGGCTTGCACTTCGAGGACGTAAAACTCCTCCTGGGTGTCCTGAACCGCCTGGTCGACAAGGGCAATACCGTCATTGTCATCGAGCACAACCTCGAGGTAATCAAGTGCGCGGACTGGATAATCGACCTTGGTCCTGAAGGCGGGGATGAGGGCGGGGAGGTCGTCTGCACCGGCACGCCCGAGCAGGTCGCAAGACACGCAAGTTCCTATACAGGGCAGTTTCTTAAAGAAATCCTATAGATAACTGAATAATTATGTAATTATGTAACTACGTAATTAACGGATAAAGATCAAACCTTTGAATTGTTTAATTACATAATAACATAATTACCAGTAACCTAATTACCATTTACTGCCTTTTAGGGATAGTATTGTTTTATAAAAGCCTCACGGCTTAAATCCCAAGGGACGAAAGGAAAAAGGGATAGTATTGACTTTGTCCGCTTTTTCAATAGAATATGTCATGCTACGATCAGTTGTAAGCTATAAGCAATTAACCGGAGCGAAGCTCCCCGGGCGGTTAGCTCAGCCTTGGTTAGAGCATCTGCTTGACATGCAGAAGGTCGCTGGTTCAAGTCCAGTACCGCCCATAGTTAACACAGTTTATCGTTTTTCGTTGAAGGGCATCGATGCTGGTATCGTCATAGGGCATAGATAAATGATTCAGAACGATAAACGTAAAACGAATAACCATACGGGCAGCGACGCCGTACAGCGAATAACGATTTGCGTGTTTTATAGGTCCCAATGGACGAGACTCTCGAGATCCTGGTAAAGATCCAAAGTCTGACCGAGGAGATCAGAGAGACCACTGCTGAATTCGACGGCATACCCTTAAAGATCGCCAAGCTGGAAAAAGAGATAGAAAAAGCCAACGCGTCGTTTGCGGATAAGAAGAACCGCATTCAGGAGATCAAGAAGACATACAAGATGAAGGAAGGGGATATTGCCGAGAACGAGGAAAAGGCGAAAAAGCTCAACCAGCAAGTGTTCTCGGTCAAGACCAACGAAGAGTACCGGGCGATCCTGAGCGAGATCGAATTTTTAAAGCAAAACAACAAAAAAACCGAAGATGAAATGATGAAGCTGCTGGAGGAAGAAGATCAGTTGAAAAGAGAGATCGACAAGTACGAGCGCGAGACAAAGGAATATGTCGGCAAGAGAAACAACGAGATCGAGGCACTGAAAAAAAAGAGCCTGGAGCTCGAGGAAAAGAAAAAGATCGCTTCCTATGCATACGAGGATGATCTTAAGAAGCTGCCTGTGGACGTAAGAAAGGTCTATGAGCGCATTGCCAAGGCCCGGGGGAACGCGATCTGCCTTGTGACCGACAATACCTGCACCGGATGCTACGCGAACCTGACGCACCAATTCTTAAATGATTTGAAAAAGCGTGACCGGATCATATTATGCGAAAGCTGCGGCCGCATCCTTATCCATCGTCGAAAATAAAAAACATTCAGGTCATATAGCATAAAAGGAGCGATCTAAACCGCCCATGATGCCTTCCAGACTTGTTATCTATGTCGACGGGTCTTCGCGGGGCAATCCCGGTCCCGCCGGGATCGGCGTGGCGGTCTTTGACGCCGATGATAAAGAACCGGAGGCTCCGCGGTTCGAATTTTCAAGATCCATCGGTAACGCGACCAACAACGTCGCCGAGTACGAGGCTCTGCTTTATGCCCTGAAATGGCTGGTCGAGACCAAACCGGTCCAGGCGGTGATCAACGTGGATTCAGAGCTGGTCTACAAACAAGTGTTCGGCGAGTACCGGATCAAGGTCAGTCATATCGTTCATCTCGTCAACCGCGTAAGGAATCTGCTCAGCCAGGCAAAGAACACGTCGATCCGGCTTATCCCTCGCGAGGAAAATAATTACGCCAACCGCCTGGCCCAGAAGGTCACCAAGGAAGAGGTTAAAAACGCAAAAAAGAAGAAAGCCCTGGACAACGGAGCATAGTTAATGAGAGATACATCGATCCTGAACCCCGCGCGTTTCGTGGTGATCGGCTACCTGGGCCTGATCACGATCGGAGCCGTTCTGCTGCTCATGCCCTTTGCCTCTCGCAGCTTGTCGCTGATCGATGCGTTTTATACGACCACTTCAGCGGTATGCGTTACCGGGTTGATCGTCAAAGATACCGCCCTTGATTTCACGATCTACGGCAAACTGATCATCCTCTGTTTGATCCAGATCGGCGGGATCGGGTACATGACCATTTCTACGGCTTTTTTCTACTTTTTGAGCGGCAAGATATCGCTGCGCGACCGGCTGCTGTTCAAAGAATCGGCGAATCTGCTGACTTACGACAGTATGGGCAGGCTGGCATGGCGGATATTCAGGATCACCGTGATCGCCGAGTTGGTGGGCGCCGTCTTGCTTTATATATCCTTTGTCCAGAAATTCCCGCCGGTACAGGCCGCCGGTCATGCCCTGTTCCATTCGATCTCCGCATTCTGCAATGCCGGGTTTTCAACGTTCTCCAATAACCTCGTGGAGTGTTCGGATATCCTGGCCGCACCCATCGTGATCGCGCTGCTGATAATCGTCGGCGGGATCGGTTTTATCGTCATCTCGGACCTTTACCTCGTGCTGATAAAAAAGGCAAGAAGGGGATTGGCCCTCCACACGAAGATCGTGCTGCGCACTACGTTACTGCTGATCGCGGCCGGTACGTGTTTCATCCTGTTGTATGAAGGGCCGCGCAGTTTGTCCCATTACACGTTCTGGGAAAAGCTGGTTCATTCGTTCTTCCAGTCGGTGACGCCAAGGACAGCTGGCTATAACACGGTCTCGATCGGACTTTTTTCACCGATCACCCTGGTAATGATAATCGTCTTGATGTACATCGGCGCCTCACCGGGCGGAACCGGCGGCGGCGTTAAGACCTCGACATTCGTACTGCTGCTGATGTGGATCAAAGGGCTGTTTTTAGGCCGGTATGATGACGATGTCATGATCATGAAAAAAAGGATACCAAAGGAACAGGCGTGGCGGGCAGCATCGGTCGCAATATCAGCGGCTATTCTTATTTTTATTGCCTTTGTAATCATTGTTTTGCTTGAAAAATCGACACTTTTAGGAATTGTCTTTGAGATCGTTTCCGCTTTCGGCACTGTCGGTTTATCAGTAGGTTCACCATTGAACCCGCTATGCAGTCTGTCCTTTGATTTTACATGGATCAGCAAACTAATGATCATATTGGTCATGGTGGCAGGCAAAGTAGGCACAATTACCCTGAGCAACGCGCTTATAAAACCAAGGGTCATGGAATTTCAATATCCCAAGGAACCTATCATAGTCGGATAACTCATAGTCGGCTCCGTATTGACTTTTATAGATATTTGTGTATAATCGCATATGGCAAAAATAATGTTCGAATATACATACCTGTCTGAGTATAATCAGACCGGCGATTCATTAAACACAGCCGCCAAACCAGTTAACGGATAACAAAAACAACCAAAAAAAGAGATGAAATCATGAGACAATTTGTCGTTATAGGTCTAGGTCGGTTCGGGTCGAGCATTGCCAGGGTTTTGAGCGAAAAGGGTTTTCAGGTTTTAGCCATTGACCGGGTAGAGGAAAAAGTACGTGAGGTGCAGGACCTGGTCTCCCAGTCCATCGTTATGGACGCGACCGATGAAAAAGGATTGAAGGAACTGGGTATTAAGGACTTCGATTCGGCGATCGTGAGCATGGGGGAAAATATCGAAGACAGCATAATGATCACGCTGCTGCTTAAGGACCTGGGGATAAAACAGGTCATCGTGAAAGCGCATAACGAGTTGCATGCCAAGATCCTTCAGAAGGTCGGCGCCGACAAGATCGTTTTCCCAGAAAAGGAAATGGGTGAAAAGCTGGCCGAAAGTCTCGCCAGCCCAAAAATCTTCGACTTCATTGAGTTGTCGACCGAGTACGGGATCCTGGAAATAGTATCACCCAAAAAGTTGTGTGACAAGACACTGGGAGAACTTAAGCTAAGAGAAAAATACGCGATAAGCGTTATCGCGATCAAGCGCAAGGTTCCGTATACCAAACCTGACGGGACCCCGGATTTCCAGGAAGAGATCATAATCGGTCCAGGCGGGTTGGATGAGATACAGCCCGGAGATATATTGATCCTTCTCGGAAAATACAAGGATCTTAATAAAATAGAAAAGTTATGAAAAAAACCCATAAGCACAGTTTCGAAGAAATGCTTGAGCTCGGTGAATTCTATATTATCAGCCAGAAATACGAAGAAGCGATAAAGATCTTCCGGAAAGCTGAAAAGGTGCGTAACCTTGAGCCGAAACTGTACTATGACCTCGGTGTCGCTTACGAGGCGCTGAACGAACGGGACAAGGCGATCACATCATTCCGCCAGGCGCTTTCCCTGGATGCCAAATACAAGGCAGCCCAGGAGCACCTGGCAAAACTGGTCGGTCAATAGCCTGACGACCGCTTACACTTGTCAGCACACAAGCCTGGCAATGCGATACGTTCAATAATAAACGGCACAGTCGTGGATCCCGGCAGAAATACTGCCCGGAAAGCCATGATAAACATCAACAATGGTTGCATTGAACGCATTGACCTTGATAACAAAGAACCATTAAAAAAAGACATTGTCCATGATGCCCGTGGTTGTTTTATAATCCCGGCATTCAGCGACAGCCACACGCACCTGCTCGCCCATGGGATAGAACTCCAGCGGGTAGACCTCAGCACCTGCGCTTCGGCTCACAAGTGCCTGGAACGGTTGAGGGAACGGATCAGCAGCACAGGCGCAGAGGTTTTTGGCGTCAACTGGGATGAGAGCGCCTGGGCGACCGGATCGACCATTGATATGACCAGGCATGATCTGGACCGGCTGTCGCGGTCAGTGCCGATCATCATGCGCAGGATATGCGGTCATTTTGCCATATGCAATTCCCGGGCGCTTGGGATGATCCCTCCGCACTGGAGGATTATTGACCGCAAGCACGGCTATCTTTATGAGGATGCGGCGCTTTACCTGAACGATATCTTCAAACCCAGCCCGGAGATGTTCGAGAAAGGGCTGGAACTGGCAACCGATGATGCCCTGTCGCGCGGCGTTACCTCAATCCATGAGATCGTCAGACCTGAGGGCTTCAAGACCCTGCAGCTTTTACGGTCCAAACTAAGGATCAGGATAGCGGTCTATCTTCAGGAACAGCTGGACGAAGTAGTCAGGGTTGGATTGTCATCGGGGCTGGGTGATGATATGCTGAAGTTTGCGGGCGTCAAGTACTACCTGGATGGTTCGATTGGCGCGCGGACTGCTGCCTTGAGCAAGCCCTTTGAAGGAACACGCAACCTCGGTAAGCTGTTGATAACAAAGCAGCAGCTTATTGAGATGCTCCGAAAAGCCGAAAAAAACAACCTGCAGATTTTGTTGCACTCCATCGGGGACCGTGCCGCGCGTCTGATCACGGATGCATTTAGATCCTATGGGCTCCGTAATAACACACTAAGGCACCGTGTCGAACACCTTGAATACATAGACCGGCGTACAATGGCCGCGATTGCGGATCTAAACCTGGTTCTGTCCATGCAACCCAACTTCGTGGCGCGGTGGCAGAAACCGGGTGGTATGTATGAGCAGCGGATGGGGAGCCGCTACCAGTACATGAACGCTTTTGCCACGCTGGCAAAGGCTGGGTTTAAGCTTATGTTTGGTTCGGATTCTATGCCCCTTGACCCGCTATTCGGACTGACCGGCGCGGTCGATCATCCCTTTGAATGCGGCCGGCTCTCGCCAGCCAGAGCGCTTTACTATTATACAACAGCCGGTCCTTATGGGACATTCGATGAAACAAAAAAAGGCGCTCTCGCCCCGGGATATTTCGCTGACCTGGTCTTGCTTGATAAAAACCCTTTAGAAAAACAAAACATCGGCCACATGAAAGTGCGGACGGTCTTCCTGGCAGGGAAGATCGTTTATTCCGGGGATAAGGTAAAGGGGCAGAGACAATGAAAACCGTGTTGGCGGTTTTTGCTGAGGCTTATAAAAAATTCAACGATGACCGCTGTCCCTTGCTGGCATCGGCCCTGGTCAACGCGGCGATCTTCAGTCTTTTCCCGTTGTTGCTTGGCATCCTTTCGCTCTCGCTTTTTATTCTCGGTTCATCAAATACGATCATCGACCGGATCCTGCCCATCCTTAAACAAGCGGTGCCAATTGGGCTGGAAGATATCCTCAGAAATATCCGCGCGATCAAACAGACATCGATAATCGTGGCGGTCGTCGGGTTACTCGGGTTCTTATGGGGATCGGCCAGTATCTTTGGCGCGATCGAATCGAGCCTCAACGTGATATGGAAGGCGCCGAAAGACCGTTCTTTTTTCAAGAAGAGCCTGATCATCATTGGATGGGCTTTTCTGTCGTGGGTCCTTTTGATCGCATCCTTCGGCATAGCCATCTGGACCAATGCCCTGGGATTGAAGGGGTTCATGCGGTTCTTCCCCTTTGTCAGCAGCATAGTAAGTATCGCTATATTCTGCCTTATCTACTGGTATTTTCCGAACCTGAAGGTGCGGTGGCGGGAGGCATTGGCCGGCGCGGTGTTCACCGGGATATTCTGGGAACTGGCCAAGGATCTTTTTTCCCTGTACGTCACCAGGGTCGTGGACTATTCGAAGATCTTTGGTTCTTTGACCGCAATAATAATTCTATTGCTTTGGCTTTACTATTCAGCTTATATTTTTCTGTTCGGCGCCGAACTCGGTTACGCATATGCATCCCTTGCCTCCGAAACAAAGGCGGCAGGGGAAAATATCGGATCTTAAACAGCCGTTGGCGATCAGTTATCGTCAATTGCGTCTTACCCCTTGACAATAATCTAATTGTGTATATAATGAGTAATATGGCTCTATATATAGTGTATTGCGATAAAGTTTTACGTTATAGGGCATGGCAGCCCGTATGGTAAACCGGCATGGTGAAACGATGAAAGCGAACAAAAAGAAACAGCGCGAAAGAACAAACGAGCTGCGGCGCCGTATAACGTTAAACGATTCATTATGAAGTGTCCTCGCTGCGGCAAGGACAGTGACCGCGTATTGGAGACACGCAATTCACAGGCGGGATCAGTTATCAGGAGGCGAAGGGAGTGCGGTAAGTGTCGGTTTCGGTTCACAACGTACGAAACCGTGGAGCGCATGCCTCTGGTTATCGTCAAGCGGGACGGCACGCGAGAACCGTACGACCGCATGAAGCTTTTAAATGGTATTGCCACGGCGTGCCGAAAACGGCCGATATCCGTGGAAAAACTCGAGACGATCGTTAATGATATTGAAGACAGCCTGTCTGACCATTACCAGACCGAGATCAAGTCCTCGGACATTGGGCAAATGGTGCTGGACAGGCTTTTCAAGCTCGATGAAGTGAGCTATGTCCGTTTTGCCTCGGTTTATAAGAAATTCAGGAATATCGATAATTTTGCACGTGAATTGTCGAACTTAAAGAAGGAGCGAAAATGGAAGAAAAAACGACAGTAAGGATCGGGATCGGTCTGCACGAGGAGATCCCGAAGGACAAGATTTTTCAGTTCGTGACCAAGAGAGACGGAACAGTCGTATCCTTTGACAAAACCAAGATCGCCAACGCGATCTTCCAAGCCGCGAAGGCGGTCGGCGGGGCTGACAAGAAGCTCGCGGACGCACTGGCCGACGAGGTTGTACTTTTTCTGTACACGCTCAAGGGCGAAAAGACACCCGGCGTCGAGGAGATCCAGGACGCGGTGGAAAAGATACTGATCGAAAGCGGGCACGCGCGGACCGCCAAGGCTTATATCCTTTACCGGAAACAGCGCGAGATACTGAGGAAGAAGCGCCAACTCAAGAAGAAGCCGGAAGAACGGGAAACCACGGATTTCGCCCTTTTCGTGCGGACCTCAGACGATGATTTTGTATCCTGGGACCGGGCCAAGATCGTCACCGCCCTCGTGAACGAGACGGGTCTTGAGCAGGAGCGAGCCGAAAAAGTGGCTTCGGAAGCCGAGGAAACGATCCTGAACTCCAATGTCCAGCTGGTTTCGTCTTCGCTGATCCGCGAGATCGTTAACATGAAGCTAGTGGAACAGGGGCTGGAGAATATGAGGCTGCGCCACACCCGGCTGGGCGTCCCCCTGTACGACGCGGAAAAGATCATTTTGTTCGCCAACCGCGAGAACGCCAATATCCCTCACAACCCCGAAGCGACCAATATGACCCTAGCGGAAACAATAAAAAAACAATACATGCTGTCGACGATATTCAGCCGGGAAGTCGCGGATGCCCATATCCGGGGAGATATCCATCTCCACGACCTTGGTTTCGGCGACCGTCCGTACTGCTCGGGACAGTCCCTGGAATACGTAAAGAAGTTCGGTCTTAACCTGCCCAACGCCCTGTCCATAGCAAGACCCGCCAAACACGCCGATACAATGCTGGCACACATGGTGAAGTTCTCGGCCGCGCTACAGGGCCATTTTGCGGGCGCCATTGGCTGGGACGCGATAAACGTCTTTTTCGCCCCCTTCCTGACCGGGATGTCGGACCGGGATATTCATCAGCTCGCCCAGATGATGGTCTTTGAATATTCCCAGCAGTCGGTCGCCAGAGGTGGCCAGGCGATCTTTTCCGATCTGAACATCTACTGGGAGATCCCGAAGCATTTCCGCGATGTCGACGCGATCGGTCCCGGCGGCGCCTACACGGGCAAGAAATATGGTGATTACATGGAAGAAGCCCAGAAATTCGCCTGGGCTTTGTTCGACACGTATCAGGACGGCGACGGAACGGGCCGGCCGTTCTTCTTCCCCAAACCCCTGGTCCACATCACCGAGGATTTTTTCCGCACGCCGCGCTGGGAGGATTTCCTCAACCATATCGCTGAAGTGTCATCGCGCCGTGGTAATACGTATTATGTCTTTGACCGGGGCGAGACCGCCAAGATCTCGGAATGCTGCCGGCTGTCGTTCAAGCTTGAGCAGAGCGATCTGGACGACGCCCGTACACCATGGAAGATGCGCTATTCGGCACTCCAGAACGTAACCCTGAACCTGCCAAGGGCGGCGTACCTTGCCGAGGGCAACGAGGATTTGATGTTCAAAAAACTCAACTCGCTCATGGATTACGCGGTCGAGGCCCATATACAGAAAAAGGCGTTCATCGAGAAACTGATCAACCTGAAGACAGAAGGGCCACTGGCCCTGCTGACCATGGAACAGGATGGAGAACCGTATCTGCGGCTCCATCGCGCCACTTACCTGGTGGGCTTGCTGGGTTTGAACGAGCTCGTGCAGTACCACACGGGTAGGCAGATGCACGAAAGCGATGAGGCATTGCGTTATGGTCTGAAAGTGCTGGCGCACATGTACCTGCGCATAAAGGAACTGTCGAAAAAACATAATATGCGGCTCGTCATGGAGCAGACACCGGCTGAGTCGGCAGCGCATCGGTTCGCCCGGCTGGACCTGGAACACTTCCCGAACTACACCAAATCGGTCGTGAAAGGTGATGTTTCGACGAATTCGGTGTATTACACGAATTCGACCTATCTCAACGTGGGCATACCGATCGACCCGATACAGCGGGTATGCCAGGAAGGCAAGTTCCATGACATGATCGAGGCCGGCGCCCTGACCCACGTATGGCTTGGTGAATCCCAGCCTCCTAAGGAGTCCATCGCGAATTTCGTGGTCAAGACGTTCCGTAATTCACGGAACGCCCAGATCGCGTTCTCGCCGGAATTCACGACCTGCAACAGCTGCTTGCGCACGTCGCGGGGTCTCCAGGATACCTGCCCATTATGTGGCAGTAAGAATATCGATCATATCACGCGGGTGACGGGTTATTTCAGCAAGGTTTCGGGTTGGAACAAGGGCAAACGCGCGGAGCTGAAAGACCGGTTCCGCTCAAGCCTGTAATACTGAAATATCTCCGTCATCTATTTGTGATCGCTGTAATCTTGAGCGCGCTGCATATTTGTCACGGCTCCCTTGACATTTCTGGAATAATTCATATAATGTGACGATGGAGGAAAGAGCTCTAACCAAGCATTCCTCTGGTGATCTTGATACTTTCCCAACTCCAGAAGAGATCGTTGCCCGGCTTGACCGATACATAATCGGACAGTCCGACGCCAAAAAGGCGGTTGCCATTGCCCTGCGTAACCGGTGGCGCCGTCAGCGCGTGCCAGGCGAGATCCGGGACGAAATATACCCTAACAATATAATTCTTATTGGACCGACCGGTGTCGGCAAAACCGAGATCGCGCGCCGGCTGGCCGGGATAGCCAGGGCGCCGTTCTTGAAAGTCGAGGCGTCACGGTTCACCGAGGTCGGCTATGTGGGCCGCGACGTGGAATCGATGATCCGCGACCTCATAGAGATCTCGATCAACATGGTCAAACACGAGAAAACAAAGAGCGTCGAGGAAAAAGCCCGGCAGTTCACCGAAGAACGGATACTGGATATCCTCCTGCCCGGGTCAAACAGGTCCAACCGCGTGGACGGAAAAGATCATGAACCTGAGGAGACGGCCCAGGCGACCCGCGAGAAAATGAGGGTGATGCTCCACCAGGGCAAGCTCGACGACCGGGTCGTCGAGATCGACGTGGCAAAACCGTCAATGCCGTTCATCGAAGTGTTCAGCCAGGCTGGGGTCGAGGACCTGAGTTTCGCCATCGAAGAGGCGCTTGGTAACAAGTTGCCCAAGAAGAAGAAAAAACGCAAACTGCTCGTGAAGGAAGCGCTGCGCCATATTCAGAACGAGGAGACCGAAAAGCTCATTGATATGGAAGAAGTGATAAGCGAGGCGAGGAAAAGAGCCGAGAATTCAGGTATCGTTTTCATTGATGAGATCGACAAAATCGCGGGCAGCGGCGTAACGACCGGACCGGATGTGTCCCGGGAGGGTGTCCAGCGGGATCTCCTGCCGATCGTTGAGGGTTCTAATGTCATGACCAAGTACGGCCTGGTCAAGACCGACCATATTCTTTTCATCGCCGCCGGCGCGTTCCATAATAAGAAGCCGTCAGACCTTATTCCCGAAATGCAGGGTCGGTTCCCGATCCGGGTGGAGCTGTCCGCGCTTTCCCGGGAGGATTTCCGCCGGATCCTGGTAGAGCCCGAAAATTCCCTGATCAAGCAGTATGTTGCCTTGATCGGCACTGAGGGGATCCGTTTGAGTTTTTCCGATGACGCGCTCGATGCGATCGCGGCCATTGCCGCCGAGGTCAATGAATCGACGGAGAACATCGGAGCCCGCCGGCTTCACACCATCATGACCAAGCTGCTCGAGAGCCTGCTTTTTATGGCTCCGCATGTCAGCGAGCGTGATGTTAACGTAACGAGCGCTTACGTGAACGAAAAGCTCAGCGGGATCGTCAAAAATGTTGATCTGTCAAGGTATATATTATGAAAATGGAAGATAGGTTGGCTTCGAGAATGGAAATATCGAAGGTTTTACTATACCTGGTCGATCACGGCGACCAGAAGATATTTTCGCAGGTGGTCCAGGTATGCAAGATGTTCAAAAGCCAGTTATTTGTCCTGTTCGTTCTGGAGGACAGCCGTATTTCCAAGCTCGCGACCCTCACCCACGAAAAAGTGGATACGATCAGGCAGCGGATCGAAGAGGAAGGATGGGAAATGCTTTATCTGGTCGAGGATGAGGCAGTTGATCATGGTGTCAGGACATCGCTCCATCTTGAAGAGGGCCAGGTTCTGAAAGCGATAAAAAAATTTGTGGAAGCGTATGACATTCAGATGCTCTTGATGCGAAGACGTGAAGAGACCAAGAAAGTCTTCATTTCGGCAAACGTACCGGTTATCGGGTTATGAAATAACTAGGTAAGGGGGTGTAATGGACCTGAAGTTATCCAACTTCTTAAAACCGGAAGGCGTTGTGATGGATATACACTCAAAGGAGAAATTGGCCGCGCTCCATGAACTCGTAGAACTAATGGTCAAGGGGAAGATCGCCAAGGATCATGATAAGCTGTTCAACGCTCTGGCCAAGCGCGAGAACCTTGAGTCGACCGGCATCGGTGAGGGCATTGCGATACCGCATGCGCGCACCGACGCGGTCGAAGATCTGGTGCTCGTGTTCGCGCGGTCATCGGCAGGGGTCGATTTTTCGGCGATCGACGGGAAACCGTCTCATATCATCTTTCTCATCGCGTCGCCCGAGAACAAAAAGAGCGAATACATCATGACCCTGGCCAAACTCTCAAGGTTGCTGCGGCGGCCGTTGGTGCGGGATCAGCTGCTGAACGCGCCGGCGTCCAATGATGTGCTTGAGATCATAAGGAAGAACGAAGAATAATCAAGGATAGAAACAGGGTTTAAGTTAGGAAATAGGAATAGTTGGCAAGTTGAGGTTGGGATGTTTGATAAACCGAAAAGATCAGTAATGCGCATTGCAGTTTTAGTCGCGGCATTATTGTGTTCTCTTTCTGCAAACAAGATCCTCATTCCCATGGACCTGACGCAGACCGACCATTTGAAAGCGTACGGCGTCGCATACCGCGCGCTGGAATCGGGGCAGAGTGTCGAATGGCTGCTGAACTATCGCAGCGGTTCTTTTCTCATGGACTACGATCCCAAGACCGAGGTCGATTGCGGTATCGCCGGGGTCAAATGGGAGATCGTACCGCCGGGGAACGTGCTGGATATCTACCGGACCATCGAAGACAACAACATGGAGACCGTCATACTGGAAAAAGCGCCGGAGATCGCGGTCTACATCCCTGATAATTTCGAACCATGGGATGACGCGGTCACCCTGGCGCTTGAATACGCCGGTATTCCCTACGACCATGTCTGGGACGAGGACGTACTGAAGGGGAAGCTCGATAAGTATGACTGGCTGCATCTGCACCACGAGGACTTCACCGGGCAGTACGGCAAATTCTACGGGACCTACCATAATGTGGAATGGTATGTGCAAGAGGTCAAGACGAACGAGGACATGGCAAAGAAATTGGGTTTTACAAAAGTGTCCGGCTTGAAACTGGCGGTCGCGCTGGCCATAAAGGATTATATCAGGAACGGCGGGTTCATTTTTTCCATGTGCTCGGCGTGCGACACCTACGATGTCGGGCTGGCCGCGCAGAATACCGATATTTGCCACAATGTCTTCGACGGCGATCCTTTCGATAATAACGCGAACGCGAAGCTTGACTACAAGCGGGGTCTGGCGTTCGAGAACTACCAGGTGATGCTCGATCCGCTGGTCTACGAGCACTCGAGCATCGACTGCCACTACGAAGCGCAGGCGCGGGGACCAAACACCTATATATCGCTGTTCGATTTCTCCGCGAAGTTCGACCCGGTCCCATGCATGCTGGTACAGGACCACACTGCCCTGGTCAAGGAATTCCTGGGTCAGTGCTCGGGGTTCCGCCGGACCACCGTGAAACAATCGGTCGTGATCCTCGCCGACGTGTCCGGGACCGAAGAGGTTAAATACCTCCACGGCAGCTACGAGAAGGGCACGTTCACGTATCTCGCGGGTCACGATCCCGAGGACTATCAGCATATGGTGAACGACCCGCCCACCGACCTGCGGAATTATAAGAATTCGCCTGGTTACCGCTTGATCCTGAATAACGTGCTGTTCCCTGCGGCACGGAAAAAGGAGTTGAAAACATAAACCGGTCAAGATTCCATGTCCCGCAGACCGAGATCGAAGATGACCTGGAGCTGGAATACCAGGAGGTTGTTCCGGCCGAGCTGGGGATCGAATGCCTTGATGGTGTTGATCTCCAGGCGATCAGCGCCAAGGTCAAGCTGACCAAGACCACGTTGGGCATCCTGGCCCGGTTTGACGTGCGCTTCACCGCGGGCATGGAATGCGTGCGATGTCTGGACCGGTTGCGCAAAGAGTTTCGCGGAAAACTGCACCTCGAATATGTCAAGGGGAGCGACCATTTTTCCAGGACCGAAAAAGTAGAATTGATGCCGGGTGAAATAGACTGTGTTTACTACGATGGTTTTTTCCTGGACGCAGGCGTTGGCATCAGGGAGACGATTATCTTTACCCTGCCTGTGGCGCCCGTTTGCCAGGACGGCTGCCTTGGTCTGTGCCCGGTATGCGGCAAGAACCTCAACAAGGGTCTGTGTCACTGCCGGAAAAACAAAAGTGAGATCTTCAAGGTGAAATAAGGCCATGCCGATCGTCCTGTTCTTTATCGTCAGTGCGCTGTCCTTTGACTCGATCCTGGAACAGCCCGAATTGTCAAACGCTTACTATGGTATTTATATCCGGCGTCTTGATAATGACAGGGTCCTGTATAGTTACAATAGCAATAAAGTTCTGATCCCGGCATCCAACATGAAGCTCGTCACGACCGCGGCGGCGCTGTCATTGCTGGGCAGGGATTTCCGGTTCAAGACGCGGCTGGGCTACCAGGGAAAGCTTAATGGCGCCGAACTCGACGGCGACCTGATGCTGATCGGCGGCGGGGATCCCACGCTCGGGCTTGATTGCCTGGACCGTTTTTTTTTGATCCTGAAGCAGTATGGCATAGCTTCGGTCAAGGGCAATGTCGTGGTGGTGGACAACTATTTCGTGGACGAACGTCTGCCGGTCGGCTGGTCCTGGCATTACCTGGACGCAAAATACGCCGCGGAGATATCGGCGCTGTCTATCAACAAAAATTGCGTTAACGTGATCATGCGGCCGACCAAGGTCGGCGAATTCGCGGACGTGACCTTTGAACCGCAGACAAACTACGTGAAGCTGGTCAGTCAGATGAGGACGAAAGAAGGCAATGACAGCATTATCATATACCGGAAACCGGAAGCCAATGTCATCTACGTCGACGGCGCGGTAAGTATCCGCCGGCAGCGCGACATTGACGTGTCAGTCAAAGACCCGGCGCTGTTTACCGGCGTATTGCTCAAGGAAAAGCTTACCGCCATGGGGATCGCGATACGCGGCTCGGTCATAAGGAACAACACCGTGGTCCTGGACAGCACGATCGTAATAATGCTGGACTCGGTGGTGTCGGCTTCGCTGGACACGATCGTGCAGGAGACCAACCAGGAAAGCGAGAATCTCTACGCGGAGATCCTCGTTAAGACCATGGGCGCCGAAAAAATGAAAACCGGGAGTTTTGTCGGCGGCATCTCGGCGGTCAAGAAATTCCTCACGAGCTGCAATATCGAAACGACTAAGGTTTCATTATGGGATGGTTCGGGGCTTTCCAAACATAACCTGATCGCGCCCGTTGATATCGCGCGCGTCCTTCAGCACATGTATCATGACAGCCTGTTCAATTGTTACTATCGATCGCTCGCTTCCCCGGGCAACGGCACGCTGGAGTACCGCTTTAACGGTTTCAAGGATTCGCTGCACGCCAAGACCGGCTCCATTCACGCGGTCTCATGCCTGAGCGGTTACCTGAGTGTGAATGGCATCGACTGCTGTTTTTCGCTGATGTTCAACAATTACACGTGCGGGCTCCAGAAGATCATGACCATTCAGGAGGGGATCATCAGTGCCCTGGCCGAGTACCTGAGGGCGCAGCCGTGAGCCTAAGCTTTACGTCGAGACGGACCGCGGTCGAAAGAAAGTATTTTGTCCGGAGAAAACACTACCGGCCTTTAAGGTTTGTCGGCGTCGGCATCATCGTAACGATCGCGGTCATCTACGTGCTGTACAGGTTCATGGTCCGGTAACCGGATATTATTGACTTTGATTTTTTTTATGTTATACTAAAACGCATGAAGACGATTTTAACTGCGGCCGTGATCACCATCTTTTCCGCCACCCTTTTGTCGGGCCAGATACCTACGCTCCTGATGCCGGGATTCCAGCCCTTTAACAGCGGTCCTTATCTGACCCCGACGTCTTCACCCACCACTTCAATGTGGGTTAACTGGAATACGGCGGTTCCCGAATCTTCTCGAGTGGCTTACGGATCATCGCAGCTTGAGGATACGGTCTGGCTGAGCGAGGTCACTACGTACCACCATGTGCGGCTGGCAGATCTCAGGCCAGGGCACTGGTACTACTATCGGATCATCCCGGACGGCGATATCCGGACTTTCCGCACTTTCCCCTTAGACCAGGATTCATTTGATTTCGTGATCTACGGAGATACGCGGAGCGATTCTGCAGCGCATCAGGCCGTGGTCGACCGCATCCTGGAATGCAGTCCGCGGTTCGTCATCAACACCGGGGACTTGGTGAAAAGCGGAGCCAGTACTCCGGACTGGGTGACTTTTTTCAACACGACCGATGAGCTGCTTGCCAGTACCGTTTACATGCCGGTTCCGGGTAACCATGAAAATCCGTACTGGCAGTACGACACGCTGTTCAGCCTGCCGGATGCCGAGTACTTCTATTCGGTGAATTTTGCCAATATCCATATGATATTTCTTGACACCCAGCATGAAATGAGGGGGGCTCAGGGAGACTGGCTGCGCAACGACCTGATCAAGGCTGACGACGACCCGCTTATCGATTGGATCTTCGTTATCTTCCATCGTCCGCCGTATTCAGCCGGCAGCCACGGCAGCCAGAAAGACGTCAGGGATGCCTGGTGCTCGTTGTTCGAAAAGTACGGCGTCGACATGGTTTTTTCGGGGCATGACCATCACTACGAACGGATGACGCCTATCAACAACGTCATTTACATGATCATTGGCGGCGGTGGCGCGCCATTGTATGAGGTGGGCCGGAGCGAGTGGACGGCGTTCGCCCAGAGCATCCACCACCTGTGCCGGATAAAGATAATGCGCAATAAACTTGCCCTTGAAACGATCACTGCCGAGGGCCAGATCATCGATTCGTTACGTCTGGAAAAATAGCCGCATGCCGCCGGTCTTTGACCTGCATTGCGACACCCCTTTAAAGATCCACGAGCATAAATCTGGCCACGTGAACACGGCGACGCTGAAAAATAACGGCTATTGCGGGGCCGTGTTTGCGCATTTCGTCGAGCCCGGATCAAAGCAGCCTTTTGTCGACGCTGTGAAACTGTTGACCTCGACGCTGGAGTACCTCAATGGTCTGCCCGACGTTTTCCTGATGAGGAATTACGGGGATTTTGAGGCTTCCCGTCTTAATATTCTCCTGGGTGTTGAAGGCGGCCATATTTTTGACCGGAATTCAAAACAGGTCGAAATTCTGTTTGAGATGGGCGCTCGCGTTTTCACCATCACGTGGAACAATTCCAACCGCCTGGCGCATTCGGCGCTCGAGAGCGACAACAAGGGCCTGACCGCGCGCGGCAGGGACCTGTTGAAAGTACTGGCGTCATTGGATGCGATCATTGACGTTTCCCACGCTTCGACCAGGACAGTGCAGGATATATGCGAGCGTTACGAAGGCAAAGTGATCGCCAGCCATTCCTGTCTCCGGGTATTCAATCCCTTTTTTTTAAGAAATATCGATGATCAGGCAGTGCGCTCGATCGCGGACCGGAGGGGTGTTGTGGGCATTAACATTTCCCGCTATCACCTGGGAACCGGGACGCCACTTGAGCACATCGATTATTTAAAGACGAACTTTGGCGAGCACGTACCGGCTTTTGGCAGCGATTTTGACGGCATCGATGACGCCGTGCTCGCCGACCCGGCAGAAGTACAATCCATCGCCTCGGAGGCGAAAAACAAAGGCTATAACGATCGCGTCATTGAAGGTTTTTTCAGCAGCAACTTTCTTCGGTTATTAAAAAAAGTGTAATTTTCTAAGGGATCACATCGGTATACCGCGTTATGAACGCGGAACGGTCGTAAAGGTCCTGCAAAGAAATTTTGCGCGCTGCCATCGCGGCTTTGATCCGTGGTAAGTATTTCTTTACCGTTCCGACATGCAGGCGCATGACCCGGCAGTACTGCCGGGTCCGCGCCAGGCCGCCATAGATCGCCTGGACCGGGCAGCGGCCGCCGCAATAAAAGTACACACCGCATTTGCTGCACCCGAGGTCATTCGTGTATTCGGTAAGAGCCAAGAGGTCGCGGCGCTTGAAAACGTTGGTTTCATCATTGATATCGCCAAGTCCGGTTTCCGGGGGAAAGTCAACGCACATCCTCACGGTGCCGTCGACAAGGTCAAAATTGCGGCCCAGTTCCACGCCGCAGCAAGTGTGTCCGCGTTCCTTGCCGGTCAGCAGATAAAGCGTCAGTTCGTTGATGTGGGCGATCGGCAGGATGATGCCGGTTTCAAGCTTGCCAGCGAAGGCGTCCATTATACCGGTAAGATCTTCTTTGTACTGCAGGCAGTACTGATCGATATCATTAAAGGGTTCCCTGATCTCGACCCAATGCCAGAACCAGTGGTCGACCAGGCTCTTTTCATGCAGTCTCATGAATTCATCAAAGCAGCGGCCAAGCGACTGGCCCTCGCGCAGGGTCGACCACATGAGCACGTGACCCTTGTAGGATGCTCCGTTGCGCAGCGCATTAAGGTTCTCGGTCATGCGCCGCAGATCGGTGCCGGGTCTCACGCGGTTATGCTGCGCGGCGTCGCCATCTATGGAAATGGACATCAGCCAGGTCTTCAAGATCAGGTCGGGATATCGGCGCAGGGTTTGTTCAATGAACTCGCCATTGGTATAGATCATATAACGCAGGCGGTTTTTTATCGAAGAGGAGTCGAGCCGGACCCGGATCTTTTCCATTTTGTCCGGCGCAAGCAGGGGTTCTCCGCCGTAAAAACAGACCGTGACCATGCGTTCTGGAGAACGCAAGGCCAGGTTTTGTATCATCGCGGTATCGCGTTCGGGATCAGCTTCCTGGAATGTTGTGATCGAGTCCCGCGGCTGGCCCGGCGCGTGAGTATTGGTTATCGTGCTGTTGATACAGCCCTCGCACCGGGCGTTGCAGCGACCCGTTATCGTCACGTGGATCAAAATGCTGTCATCTTCGACAAAATGGATTTTTTGTGTCTGTTGTTCTTTATGCTTATTCATATCCTCTTTTTTAGCAATATCACATGGATTCAAAATTGTATTTTTTGTCGCCGTAATCTTTGTTCTATATCTCTGTAATCAAGCCCTCACCTATATCCTCTCCCTTTAAGGGAGAGGATATGGCTGGGGTGAGGGGAAATGGAGGTGAGCGGAGTCGAACCGCTGACCTATGAGTTGCAAACCCATTGCTCTCCCAGCTGAGCTACACCCCCAAAGAGGGGCAGAGCCCCCCTTTTATCCATTCGGTTTTTAGACAATCCAAAAACCTCATGGATACCTTTAATCCCCCCGCGTTCTGTCTCACTCATTTAGCATTAAATATTTTACCTGCGCTGTCAGGACCGGCAGGCTGTGCTTGATTAAAATTTCGCGAAATTTAAGTCCAGGCCGAACGAGTTAACAAAGGTCAGCTCTTTATCGAACAGCCGGTCTTTGTTAATGTGAAAATCAAGGTTGAATTCCCGTACGCGGAAGCATATGCCCGGTTCGACAGCTATTCCTGCAGGAACAAAACCATCGTCCATTGTGAACAATTCCCTGCAGCCCAGGCGCAGCAATATAAGACGGCTCAAGGGAAGTTCCAGACCAGCGTAGATGCCGGTCGTATCGCTGATATTGCCGATCGTGTAGAAAGAATAATCGCCGGCGAGGTAGATGAATCCCTCGTTGAGGATGAGCCTCTGGATCATCAGCCCTCCGCGATGGTTCTGGTATTCCATTGGTTCGCTGTAATTACCGTAAGTGTAGCGGGGAATGATGACAAAATCGAGTTTGCGTTTTAGGCACCGTGCATTGATAGTGAAGTATTTCGCGTCTACCGCGTCGGACATGAAGAACGAGACATCGCCACGCGACTCAAAATGGGCACGGCCAATACCAAAACCGTATGCCGTGTGGTCCTTGACCGGCGACATGTACAGGCCAATGTCGAAGCGTTTCACGGTCACACCATAGCCGATGTTGAGATCGCCGTTGTTCCAGACCGCCAGACCGCCGATTTCGGTCTTGGGCGAGATGATCAGTCCGAAATCATCCAGACCAGTGAAAATATCGCCGTATAGGCAGTTCTGATACAGCGGTATATGCTGCGGAAAAATGGAGATATTCACCGGATCGTCGATGTAATCTCCAGCCATGAGCGTGTTCATGCGCGTCTGATCAGCCCAGCATAGACATAAAATTCCTGCGAAAACTATCAATATTTTTTTCATACGGAATTATACATATGGGGGGCTAAATGTCAACACAAAACCATAAACATTGTCATTCCGTGCTAGATACGGAATCCAGTGTACTTTTAGATCTGATTGGATTCCTGCTGGAGTTTATCCCGTACTCCGATACGGGGCAGGAATGACAGCAAAGGCTTAACAAGATACGATTAAGATTGTGTATTATCGGAACAGCGGACCCGGGCTCTTTTTTATGCCGAAATGCTCGTAGGCGAGCGCGGTCGCTTCCCGGCCGCGCGGTGTCCTCTTGATGAATCCTTCCATTATCAGGAACGGCTCGAAAACCTCTTCGATGGTCTGGGCGTCCTCGCCCACCGCGACCGCCAGGTTGTTGACGCCTACCGGACCGCCCTGAAATTTTTCAATTATTGTCTTGATGATTTTCTTATCCATGTCATCAAGGCCCCGCGTGTCGACTTCCAGTTTTTTCAGGGCGTAATCACAGATCTCAACGTCGATCATTTCCTTGCCCTTGACCTGGGCGAAATCTCGTACCCTTCTGAGCAGGCGGTTGGCGATCCTGGGCGTGCCGCGCGCGCGTCTTGCCAGCTCCATCGCCGCCGGATTATCGATCTTGATATCGAGGATCTTTGCCGAACGCTTGATAATATAGTTAAGGTCCTCGGCCGGGTAGTAGTCCAGCCGGAAATTTATGCCAAAGCGCGAACGCAGGGCCGATGAGAGCAGACCTGACCTGGTCGTCGCGCCGATCATCGTAAAATGTTCGAGCTTAAGCCGGATGACCTGCGCGCCCATGCCCTTGTCCTGCATAACGTCCAGGCAGAAGTCTTCCAGGGCCGGGTACAGGTATTCCTCGACGGCGCGGTTGATCCGATGCACTTCATCAATGAACAGGACGTCCCCGCGCTTCAAATTACTGACAATGCCGGCAAGGTCGAACGGACGCTCCATTATCGGCCCGGAGGTGGGGTAGATGTTCACGTCCATCTCCTCGGCGATGATGTGAGCGAGCGTTGTTTTGCCGAGACCGGGTGGGCCGAATAGCAGGGTATGTTCGAGCGGTTCTTTTCTTTTCTTCGCGGCCTGGATGAATACCTTCAGGTTTTCCACGGTGTTTTTCTGACCAACGAAATCAGTCAGTTTTTTAGGCCTTAAGGTTAGCTCATAGATCTCTTCACCGGCGAGGAGTCCGCCCGTGGTTGTGCGTTCACCGTCGATTGTCATGGTTTATCTCTCATTGCGCGGGCTTATTTCTTAATGCCAGCTTGATCATTTCTTCCACGGACAGGTTCTGGCTGTCGGGGAGCTGACGCAGGCGGTTTATCGCCTCGACCCGGGTCAATCCCAGGCCGACCAGGGCGCTCACGGCCTGGCTAAAGGTCGATGCTTCTTTGGTGAATTCCAGTTTACCCTTGAGTTCCAGCACGATCTTGCTTGCCAGTTTTTGCCCGATCTTGGGGACCGAAGCCAGGAGACTTATGTTCTCTTCTTCGATCGCGCGGGCTATCTCCTGGGGTTTAAAATTGGAAAGAAGGGTAAGCGCGGATTTGGGGCCGATCCCCGGTACCGAGATCAATTGCTCGAAAGTCCCTTTGTCTTCTTTGGCAATGAAGCCGTAGATGAACGCCTCCTCTTCCTTGATGATATATTTAGTAAAAAGCGTTATTTCCTGACCGGCTACCAGTTCTTTGAACGAGGATGTCGGCATGTACACCTGATAGCCCACGCCATGGATATCGAGGATGAGCGAGGGGGGTGTAAGTTCGATGATTTTTCCGGAGAGACGTCCGATCACAATGCTTCGCCTTGCTTAGTAATGATTGCAGAGATAATAAAGAAAGATCATAGTGATACTGGTTTGCATGATGACTTCTTTGAGCCCGTATAGGCGATGGCGATGGCGTCGATCGCATGGTTTGAGGTCTTTGTCTTGGGCCGGCGCATGATCCGTTCAATGAAGAACCTTACCTGCCCTTTTGATGCCCGGCCATTCCCGGTCGTGGTTAGTTTGATCTGGGTGGGCGTGTATTCATAAAGATCGATATTATTGCTTTTCAGCATGAAAATAAGGGCGCCTCTGAGTTCTGAAACGCGCATTAAACTCGATACGTTCTTTTCGTAAAAGGCTTTCTCCAGCACGGCAAATGACACCTTGTTGCGCTCGATCGCCCGCTGGATCCCATTACATATCTCGAATATCTTTTCATTGCTGTCTTTGAGATGGGGACGGATGGTGCCGGTTTCGATCACGTTATTGTTTTCTATGACACTGTAGCCGGTTGCGGTGAGTCCGGGATCGATCCCAAGAACCTTCATCAACTCACTTTGTGAGTTCGATTACGGTGATGAAAGGATTGATTACAGTGATTAAGACGTGCACAGGTCTGGCTATGTGCCCTGGCTGGTTATTTTTTCCATGACCGCGTCAGGGATGTCAAAGTTCCCGTAGACGTGCTGGACATCGTCTAATTCATCCAGCGCCTCAAAGAGTTTAAGGATCTTTTCCGCGTCCTTGTCTGATACTGGTACATAGTTTTGGGGTATTTTTGACAATTCGCTGCTGACGATGTCGATCTTGTTGCTCTTAAGCAGTTCTTTTACCTTGTTGAAGGTCTCGGGAGGGGTGATGATCTGGTAAGTGTCTTCCTCGGTCTTTACGTCTGCCGCGCCACCGTCGAGCGCCAGGCTGATCACCGTGTCTTCGTTATATTTCTTGGCGTCCACCTGAATAATACCCTTGGCATGGAACTGCCACGCGACCGATCCCTGGCTGCCCAGGGTTCCGTTGTGACGCGAAAGGATGTGCTTTATTTCCGAGGTCGTGCGGTTGCGGTTGTCGGTCACCACCTCGATGAGGATGGCTACTCCGTTGGGCCCATAGCCCTCATAGGTCACTTCTTCAAGGGTCAGACCGTCATCCAGCGCGCCGATCCCGCGCTTGATCGCGCGGTCCACGTTTTCATTGGGCATGTTGGCTGCCTTTGCTTCGTCGATCGCGGTCCGCAGGCGCGGATTAGCATCGGGATCACCGCCCCCATGCCGCGCTATGATCGTGATTTCCCTGATCAATTTCGTGAAGATCCGGCCGCGGGCAGCGTCCGTGCCCATTTTTTTTCGTTTAATTTTCGCCCATTTAGAATGTCCTGACATAAATCACTCCTTTATTTAGTTCAAAACTCAATAGTTTAATTCAATAGTTGCTAAAACTGTCCTTATTATTGTAACCATAAATACGCATATGTCAAGTCTTAATGGCTTCTATCTGACTTTAACGACTTTGCCTGTTATCACTCCGTCGATCTCGATGAAATAGACGCCGGGTTTTAGCATATTGGGCATAACTGCCCGGCCAGTGATGTCAAAGACCCGATAGGTCTTGCCTGCCGGTAAGCGAAGAGGACTACAAAAAATTGCAGTTTTTAAATTTAACGAAATATATGGACATATTTTTTTGTCTTCCAAGATATTTTGTTCAAGACCGGTTCTAACAAGGTAAAAATCCGCACCACCAGAGCCAAAAGACCCCGTCCAGCCGGCAATATAATAGCTACCGTCATCAGTTTGTTCGGCAGACCAACCGCAATCCTGGCCATTCCCACCATACCGAGTAGACCATTGCATGTCACCCATTGAATCGGTTTTTACAAGATACACATCTGCTGTTGGATTAGATGATCCAGTCGTGCCGGCAAGAATATATCCTCCGTCGGTTGTCTTCTGCACTGAATAAACAACGGAATAAACATCATCGCCATAATATTTCGTCCATACAGTATCCCCAGTGGTTGTCATTTTCAAAAGATAGGCATTCTGAACATCCGGTCCAAAAGAATAGGTCCATCCAGCGATCATGTAACTACCGTCATTGGCTTCTATAACTGAACATCCCTTGTCCATACTGGTCCCTCCCCATAAAAATGACCATAAACTATCACCGGACGGATCAATTTTTATTATATAGGCGTCATAGTTGCCCGCACCGAATGATTGAGTCCAACCTGCAATCAAAAATCCGCCATCAATTGTTTGGGTTACTGTATATCCATTCTCGTTCAATGGACCACCAAACGTCTTTGTCCATAGTGCATCACCATTTTTATCCGTTCTTATCAAGTATATATCAAAACTATCAGCTCCATAAGAGTTGGTAGTTCCAGTAAGGATAAATCCTGAATCCGACGTTTGATAAAGACCTCGGCACATATCATATCCAGAACCACCGATCGTCTTTGTCCATTGTGTGTCACCCTGAGCATCAGTTTTGATAAGCCAGACATCGTAATCCGTACCGAAAGACAAGGTGCGTCCGCCGGCAACATAACCGCCATCGAATGTTTGTATTACAGCAAGGCATTCATCAACATCTGTGCCACCAAAGGTTCTTGTCCAAACTGTATCACCAAGTAAATCGGTTTTAACAAGATAGAAATCATGGCCACCAGCTCCGTATGAATCGGTCCAGCCAGCCAGAATAAAACCATGATCGGCAGTATATTGAGCTGACCAGCATGAATCCTGACCTGCGCCGCCATACGTTCTTGTCCACAGCGTATCCGGCGCCTGGGCGAATAATATAGTCGCTATTAACAATATCACTGTCATTTATTGTTTATACTTCAGTGTTTCAATAAATTTGATTATATAACTACGGATCGATTCGACGTCGGTTCCCAACGGCGTCAAACCATAACAGTTGATCCAATGTTTATATGCTAATAACCGTTTTCCTCGTTTTTCTAGACAATATGCTAATAAACCGTTGGCCATTCCTGATGTAGTTAAATAGCGTATTCCAGTTTGACTTAAGAGACTCTCCGCTATTGCCAGCGAATCTGTTCGAATCGCCAGCATCGCTTTGTAAACTGCTTTTACAAAGCCTGTAGTATCAAAACTACAGGCACGCCTGATATCAGTTAATCCCGACGTATCGCCGGCTGCAATTTTGAAAACACCACAATTAAATATATTTACGCCATCTGTCTGATTTTTGGCAACGAGATCGTCGGCTGCTTGTAAGGCACTACTTGACCTGCTCATACGATAATAAGCTACAGCTTTATTATTTAACAATGCCAAGTCGTCATGCTTATTGTAGTAATCGATAATAGCTTGAATGTATTGTTTAAGGGTCTCATCTGCACTCGCAGAATCTCCACTATTCAAATATAGCATGGCGATCATCAACCGGGAGTTATATCTTACATCTATAGTTTTTTGATAATATTTTATCGCGTTTTTATAATCACCTGCCAATGCATAGATCATGCCGAATCCTGTAGAAGTATATATGTCGTTGATTTTGCAGTATTTTTCATAGGTTGTTATTAATTCTTCACTATTGTCAAGAATGGCGTAGAGATCGATAATCCATTCGTAAAGGCGGATTTTATCTGGGCAATCATTTATTAATTCTTCGAATTTATATTTAGCGATCTCGAAGCTATCCATACAATAGTATAGAAATGCGATTTTGTATTTTATCGCATTGTCATTGCCCTTCAATTCTAAAGCACGGTTGAATGCCTGTAATGCATCAGTATAATTGCTGATCGCAGTGTAACCAACTCCTAGATCGAAATATAATTTCCATTCATTGGACTTCTTTTCAATCTCTAGTTTCAATGAATCTATAGCTTTTTCCAGTACGTAAGATGATAGTGTAGAGACCTTAGACTGATGAAGGGTATCTTTAGGTGCGTCGGAATCGTCTAGTTTGAACTTCACCGGCGCGCCTATCCACACCCTAACCGGTTTGCCATTCTGTTTCGCCGGGTAAAATTTCCATTGGCGAACCAATTCGATTGCAGTAGAATCGAGTTTAGGATAACCGCTGGATTTTGTAATTTTAATATCCAATACAGAACCATCGAGATCAATAAGTGCTTTTATGAAGCACTCGCCTTCCTTGATTGGCTCCCCCTGTTCATCGAGGAGGGTGGGTGGATGTGAGTCGCTCATTACAGGAGGTGTGTTTGAATCAAGATCAACAGGTTTCGGACTTGGCAGCTCGATTTGATTATATTTTTCTTTTAGCTCAATTGAATCCGATGGTAATCGGATCGCCGGTTCAAGCTGGTTTAGTTTTTCCTCCAACCTGACTGAATCTACAGGCTGTGAAGTAGTATCATTAACAGAATTTTCTTGTGCGAACACGATTGATATGGCGAAAAATAATATAAAACACGGTTTCATAATTATACCCTCGATTACCTAATCAAATGATAAGCAGATATAGGAATAAGTCAAGTCAGAAAATCGTACAAAACCAGACAGTCTGAAAATGTGCATAAACAGGAAAAAGCCGAGATTGTTTCCCCTCGTTCCTCGGGACACCAGCATTTTTTTTCATAAGGTTGCGCACAAAGATCGCTCGCAATGACGGAGTCATATCTTCTGTCACTCCTGAGAAATCAGGAGCCCAAGATTTGGGTATCTGGATTCCCGCATTCGCGGGAATGACAAAAGGGGCGGGAATGACAGAAAGGAACTGTAAGGATGAGATTGCTTCGTCTCCCGTTTTTTATTGTAGAAAACCAAGGACGCGGGATTCCTCGCAATGACAAAAGGGAAGAGTGCTTGCAATGACCGGCAAGGTGGTTCTCGACTCAGTCTGCTCGCTCGAACAATAGATTGAAACCATACAAAACAAGACAGTCTGGAAGTGTATGGTTTATTACTGTTTGTCTACGAACAGGTCGGACTGGGAGAGTTTGGTTTTTTTGAGTTTACGGACGCTGAAGATCTCGCCTTCTTCAAAATCGCGCAGGACTTCTTTGGCTCGGTTGATGACCGACTGGGGGAGACCGGCGAGCCGCGCGACCTGGATGCCGTACGAGCGGTCGCTGGGTCCGGGCGCGAGCTTGCGCAGGAAAATTATCTCGTCGCCCCATTCCTTGACCAGGCAGTTGTAGTTTTTCACGTGGGGCAGGAAATCCTCGATGCGCACCAGCTCGTGAAAATGAGTGGCGAACAGGGTTCTGGGTTTTTTATTCGCGTGGAGCTCCTCGACCACTGCCCAGGCGAGCGCCAGCCCGTCATAGGTCGATGTGCCGCGCCCTACTTCATCGAGGATGACCAGGCTCTGGTTGGAGATATTGTGGAGGATATTTGCGGTCTCCATCATCTCCGCCAAAAACGTGCTGACCCCGCGCGAGATGTCATCGCTGGCGCCGATCCGGGTAAAGATCTTGTCCACGATGCCGATCAATGCGCTTTTTGCCGGGACAAAACTTCCGGCCTGCGCCATGATCGCGATCAGGGCGACCTGGCGCAAATACGTCGATTTACCGGCCATGTTGGGTCCCGTAATGATCAGGATCTGATCCCGGCCGCGGTCCACGTACGTGTCATTGGGTATGAACGAGCCCTTTTCCAGGATCTTCTCGACGACCGGGTGCCGCCCGTCCGTGATCACGATCTTATCGTCTTCGTTTATCACGGGTCTTACATAATTATTGACCGACGCGTTCTCGGCAAAGCACTGGAGCAGGTCCAAAAGCGCGATCGCCCTGGTCGTTTTCAATATCGCTTCACCGCGCTGAGCCACCTGGTCGCGTAGTTTGGTGAAGATCTCGTACTCCAGAGTTTTGATCTTTTCCTCGGCGTGCAGGATCTTTTCTTCGAATTCTTTGAGCTCGGGAGTGTAGAAACGCTCGGCATTCGCGAGCGTCTGCTTGCGGATGTAATGCTGGGGTACGGAATCGAGATTTGTCTTGGTGATCTCTATGTAATAGCCGAACACCGAATTGTAAGCCACCTTGAGCGAACCGATGCCGGTTTTTTCCCGCTCTTCGTTCTGCAGTTTGACGAGCCAGTCCTTGCCGCCACGGGCGATCGACCGCAGTTCATCGAGTTCGCTCGAGCAGCCATCCTTTATCACGCCGGTATTATCCAGTGTTGCGGGCGGTTCGGGCACGATGGTGTTTTCGATCAGCTCGGTCACGTCCTTGAAATCCTCGATCGCCTTGTGGATCGAACTGACGATATTGGACGTGCCGGCTTCAAGCAAGCCCTTGATCACCGGGTACTGGCAGAGCGATTCTTTTAAAGCGACCATCTCCCTGGGCTGTACGCGCTGGCATAGAAGCCGGGTCGTGATGCGCTCGACATCGCGCAGGTCCTTGAAAAGCTGTCGCAGTTCGCTCCTTAAAAATTCTTTGTTTTTAAGTTCCTCAACGCCGTCAAGGCGCTCGTTGATTTTGTCCGGCAGGATCAAGGGTGCCAGGAGGTCGCTTCTCAGCAGCCGCTTGCCGAACGGTGTCAGGCAGCTATCCATTGCCCAGTACAGGGTCTTCGTCTCTTCACCGTGCGCGTTCTCGATCAGTTCCAGGTTCCGGCGCGTAGTGCTGTCCACATACAAAGAATCAAAAGCGTTGAAAACCGAGATGCGAGTGATCTGCGGCAGGGTCGATTTCTGATTTTCCTGCAAATAATAGAGCATGGCGCCGGCAGTGCTGATCCCGAGTTTCAAGTTCTCGATCCCGAACCCGTCGAGGGTCACGACATTGAACTGCTGGATCAGTTTCTGGTACGCGATGTCGGTGATGAAATGATAGCCGTCGAGCAGGGTGAGGGGGATGCTTGTTTTCACAACGATCCCTTCCGGAACGATCAGCTCCTTGACCTCTTTGCGCGCCAGGATCTCGTTAAGCTGATCCGCATCGATCTCGCCGCAGGAAAAATCGCCGCTGGTTATGTCGCAGAAGGCGATGCCGCAGCGTTTCTCATCGGGCAGGCAGCAGGCGAGCACGAGCGGCTTGCTGTCATCAAGGAGGGAAGGCCGGAGGATCGTACCCGGGGTGATGACCTCGATGACGTCCCGTGCGACCAGTTTTTTTGTCTTGTCCGGCGGTTCCAGTTGCTCGCAGATCGCCACTTTGAAACCGGCCTTCACCAGTCTGGCGATGTAGTTCTCGCTCGCCTTGATGGGAACGCCGGCAAGCGGTACTTTCACACCCTTGTGAATGGTCTTGGCGGTCAGGGTAATGCCCAGGTACGTGCTCGCGGTCTTCGCGTCATCGTAATAGAATTCGTAGAAATCGCCTACGCGGAATAAGAGGAGCGTATCTTTATGTTTATTTTTGATCTGCTGGTACTGCTCCAGCATTGGCGTAAGCTGCATAGCTATGCGATTTGGTTAAATGGTAATTGGTAACTGGTTAAATTCTCCTGCCATTTGACCATTTAACCTTTTAACCATTTAACTAATTATTGTTATTATATGGTATGTTCGGATAGGTGCGATCAGCTTAATTCTTACTGCCGTTGCGGGTTTAATACCCTTTAACGACATTTCCCTTTATGCCCTGGGATTCAAGCTTAGTCGAAAATGCCTTGGCTTCTTCTTTCGTGGTAAACCGCCCAACCCATACTCGATAATAGGTTATTCCTTTGATCACTGCTTCCACGACCTGGACTTCTGTTCCCTGGGCTTTGAGCGTCTCGGCGTATTTGCGCGCATTATCGATATTGCGGTAGGACCCGACCTGAACCGTATAGTAATCAGCGGTCACCAGGGGCTCCTGGCTGGCAATGATATTGCGGGCGCGCTCGCTCCATGCCGATTTTGGACAGCTGCTGATCAGCTCTTTGAGGGCTTTGGCACCCTGATCGTTCTGACCGACCGCGATGTATGAAACACCAAGCCAGAACAGGTATTCATCCTTGATCTTGGTGTCGGGGTAATTCTTGATCAGGCCCTGTAAGGACAGGATCGCGTTGTTATAAGCTTCCCGTCCGATATTGATCTTGGCTATCTCCAGACATGCGATGTCCGCGTATCTGGACTGGGGATAATCGGACACGACCTTCCCATAATAAAAGGCCTGCGAGTCCGGGTTGATCGAGAGCCGCGCCACGTAATAATAGGCCTCGGCGATGCGCGCGTCGGTCCCGGCCCTTACGATGTCTTCAAAAATGACCCGCGACTTATCGAACTGCAAAGCGTTGAAAAGCTTTATCGCCTCGTCAATATCCTGCCCTGCTGCGGCCAGCGGGATAAGGGCGATTAAAGCGCAGGATACAATGATTCGAGCGAGTGGCAGCGTGGACATATGAAGGTGAACTTGCCGGCTTCCAAATGGCATACGTTGCAGAGGTATTTGGTGTCGGCTATGGATTTGTCGATGTCGGTAAGCTCCCTCTTCAACTGCTTGTCTTCGGCGGTGAGCTTGAGCAGGCGTAATTTTGGCTTTAAGCTGCGGGGATAGATATCTCCCAACTTGCGGAAAATATCCTTGGCTGCTTCGATCTCGTTCTTTTTTTCGTTGAGGTCGGCCAGCGCGAACCCCACGGTGAAGTTCCTGGGATTCTGGTTGAATATCCGTTCATATAGGGTGACGATCTCGTCGAATGAACCAAGGTCATAGAATACTTTTTCCAGGTTGTGCTGGACCAGGAAAGTAAAATCCGGATACCGGTGTACGAGCTTGAGACAGTAATCTTTTACTTTCTTTAAATCGCCGGTGGTTTTCATATATTCGGCCATATAGTATAACCCGGCAATGGAATCGGGGAAGATCTTCAGGGCTTTCTTGTACAGATTGGCGATCTCCTTCTCATCCACTGGCTCGTCACCAGGCGGTTCTTTTGCCCGGTTGTTTGCCATCGCCGCATAATAGAAAGCCCGGCGGCGTTCGTCCTTGAATTCCGGGCTGCCTTCTTCGTATGTTACGATGCAATCCGCGAAATTTCCCATGTCTTCCAAAATATTCAGCAGGATGGTCCTCGCCTGCCGGTCATTTTTATCGATCTTTAATAGTTCCTTTAAAAAAGAGGTCGCCTTGTTCGGGCGTTTGTCCGCTACATAGTCATCGACCAGGGCATAATAGACCTTTTTTTCTTCATCTTTCTTGAGCGTTGGTCTGACCGTGAGGGATTGGTGGATCTGGATCGCGCGCTGCGGGTTGCCTTTTTTACGATACAGGTTCCCGAGCTTGATGTACGCATCCACCAGGTTGGTATCGATATAGACCGCTTCCTTGAGCTTTTTCACGGCCAGGTCGTCGTTATTATCGAGCAGGGCAGCAAGCGCTTCAAGATACGGCTGATGGCTGAAGATCTTTTTCTTGCTGGGGTAAAAAAGCAGGTAGAGGATAAACGCAACCAGGGCAATGATGATTATTATCAGCGCGGTCATTTTTCTTCCTCGAAGGGCATGTTTCTGAGGGCGTCGAGCTCTTTCTTTATGTTCTCGTTCTCTTTTTTCACATTATGCAGGCTGTTGCGCAGCCGGATCTCATCGGCCAGGGCGAAAATAAGAATGAATACCATGCCGGCGATAAACGAATAAAAACAGACGAGGGCGACCGGTACGCCGGGAACTTTCTGCCCGAAAATATCGAGGTCCACATTGGTATTTGAATTAAGGACGACAAAACCGCTCATGAAACCGATGACCGCTATGACGAATATCAGTCCCAAAAAACGCATCCAACCTCCTTACCTTATTATATAATCATTATATTAACCAATCGGGGTTTGTCAATATCTATGGTTTGACCGAGGGGCGGATGAAACCCCAGGGCCGATCACCAGCCATGGTTTCTTCTTTATCATAATTTGTCAATGAGTATACGAATTACCCTTGGCGTGTCAAGCAGGCAGGCGGGATGGTGTAGATATTATTGACAATAAGCGTAATAATTTATATACTATCGTAACTTTATGCAGTGTTCTATAATTCAAAAGGCAGAAGCAGGATTATAATGAAAAAAGGCAAGATTCTGGTCGTCGACGATGAGGAAGCGGTACGCAGCTCGCTGGCTGATTGGCTCGCGGCCGAGGGGTATGAAGTGATGACGGCCGAGAACGGCGAGACCGCCTGGTCCATTGCTACCGATCATGAAATAGACCTTGCTCTGGTTGATCTGAAAATGCCCCGCGTGAACGGCATCGATGTCTTGCGTAAGCTAATAAAAATTAAACCCGGGCTACCGGTCGTGATCATAACGGCTTTCGCGTCGGTTGACAGCGCGGTGCTGGCAATGAAAGAAGGCGCGGTTGATTATGTCGTAAAGCCGTTCAACCCCGATGAGATCAGCATAATCATTGAACGGTTGACCGAGCACCAGCGCCTGGTTAAGGAAAATACCATGCTCAGGCGCGAACTCACCAGACGTTACAGGGTTCGCGATCTGATCGGAAAAAGCCCGAAGATGGCAGCGGTCTTTGAAATGATAAAGACCGTAGCGCCGACTAAATCCACCGTATTCATACGCGGCGAAAGCGGCACCGGAAAAGAACTGGTGGCGCGTGCGATCCACGGGCTCAGTTTAAGGAATAATGAATCATTCATCGCTGCCGCCTGCGGAGCCATACCGGAAACCCTGCTCGAAGCCGAGCTATTCGGTTATGAAAAAGGCGCTTTCACCGGCGCTACAACACAGCACATGGGTAGGATAGAAATGGCGGATAAAGGCACGATCTTCCTGGACGAGATCGGGGATATAAGTCCCAAAACACAAGTGGACCTCTTAAGGTTCTTACAGGAAAGGGAGTTCAGAAGGATCGGGGGAAAAGAGCTGATAAAGGTCGATATCCGCATTATCGCGGCCACCAATAAAAACATCGAAGAAATGATCGCGAACCGGCAATTTCGGGAAGATCTTTACTACCGTCTAAACGTGATAACTATAACCATCCCTCCTCTACGGGAACGCAAGGAAGATATACCGATCCTGATCGAACATTTTTTCACAAAGTACTCGGTGGAGACGAACAAACCAGGTCTGCGCGTATCAGAAGATGCCATGAAAGTATTGATGGAGTATCACTGGCCGGGCAATGTCCGTGAACTGGAAAACACGATCGAACACGCGATCGTAGTCACAAGCAGCACAGAGATAACAGTGAATGATCTGCCCGCGCAAGTAGCTCAGATAATCAGATCCGCTGCTCCGACTGTTCAGGTGCCATCAGGTCAGTCCCTGAACGACATTGAAAAAGCATATATTAGCAATGTATTAAATTCGAACAATTGGAATATAAAAAGATCTGCGGAGATCCTTGGTATAAATCGAGTGACGCTTTATAATAAAATTAAGTTGTATCAATTAAAAAAAACAGCTGAGTAATATTATTTTGTTCGTGTTGAATAATTATACATAGTTTAAAATTTCAACACAAAAAGTGTTGAAAAAACATACTTTTACAATGTTGTTTAAAAAATTTACATTGAAAATATTCTGATGTATAATCAATCGTCATAATGTTTTGAAAAAACGATACTTTTTATTAATGCCCTTGGCACAGAATTTGCATAAAATAATCATGTTATGAAGTGCCCTTTTTTAGAAGAGATCATGATGCAGTATTGTACTGCATGTGAAGTAAAAAAAATGCTCCCAAGCAATCGCTTGGTTACACCGAGTCCATGCGAAAGCGATTATCATGAATGCCCGGTATTTATAGATTTTTATGAAAATAAAAAGAAAAAGAAAATGCAGGATATCGTCGGGAAAGAAGAAGACAACGATGCTCCAGAAGGACCATCACTGTGATACAGGGAACGGATAAGACCGAACCAGCGCGGATCATGGTCATCGATGACGAGGCGGTGATATGCGATGCCTGCGCTCAGATTCTGACCGATGAAGGATATGAGGTGGTAACCGCGAATAACGGAATTGCCGGATTGGAAAAAATGAAGGGATCAAAACCCGATGTTGTCTTCGTTGACCTGAAGATGCCGGGTATGGGCGGGCTCGAAGTGCTTGACCGGATCAGGGGGATCGACAAGAACATCGTCACCGTGGTGATCACCGGCTACGCGACCATAGAATCTGCCGTCGATTCAATGAAGCATGGCGCTTTAGAATTCCTGCCCAAACCGTTCACGCCTGAGGAATTGGCCATTATCACCTGGCGGGCGGTCGAGAAACATCGGATCACGGTTGAAGCCGAGCGGTTGAAAAATGAGAAAGAGCATATGCGGCAGAATTTCATATCGCTGGTCTCGCATGAATTGAGAACACCGCTGGTCGCGGTTATCCAGTACCTTGAGGTCCTGAGCGGCGGGATCCTGGGAACGATGCCGCCGGAGCAAGAGAAGGTGATCACCCGGATGAAGATCCGGCTGAATGAACTGCTTTTGCTAGTCAACCGCTGGCTGAAGTTTGCCCGGATCGAGGAGACGGATGTTCGGGATAGCTTCACAAAATTCAACTTGAAGCCGGTGATCGAAGAATCCCTGGAACTCGTAAAACCACTCGCCGCGGAAAAAAAAATCGAACTCGTGTCCTCTGCCGGCGCTGACATTAATACCGTATTTGGCGACCGCGAAATGATAAAAGAGGTGATCACGAACATCATGAGCAACGGTATTAAATATAACCACGAGGGGGGACGTTTATCGGTCGAGACAATGCAAACTGCAGACGCAGTGATCATTGACATCACCGATACCGGGATCGGGATACCGGACGAGGAACTCGCCCGGGTTGGCGATGAATTTTACCGGACCAAGCGTGAGGGTCTAGCTGCCGGTTCCGGCCTTGGTCTGGCGATCGCCAAAAAAATTCTGGATATCCATGGAGGCCGGCTGGAGATCAAGAGCCGGCTCGATCTGGGCAGCACATTCAGCATTGTTCTGCCTAAAGCACGTGAAAAAAATGAAATTGTATCAGAAAGGAGCGCATCATGAAAAAAGTGAAACTCTTGTTGATCGATGATGACAATGACTTTTGTCAAGCCAACAAGGTTATTTTCGAACAGGCAGGATACGAGGTTATGATGGCGAAGAACGGCCGGACCGGGCTCGACTTGGTCCACAAGGAAAACCCAGACCTGATCGTTCTGGACGTCATCCTGCCGGATATCAATGGTTTCTCCATTTGCCGGGAGCTCAAGGAAGATCCCAAGTACTCAGTGATACCGATCCTGCTGATGACCGCCCTGGGTTCAAAACCGGGCAGTTATACCGAGAACATCGCTGCCCAGCACAAGGCGGACGCGTACCTTGAAAAACCATCGTCGCCTCAGGTCATTCTGGAAAAAGTGCGTGGTCTTCTAGCAACGGTTAAAACCGCGCCCAAACAGGAGCGCAGCATGCCGAAGATCCTGCTGGTCGATGACGATCCTGATTTTCTTGAAGCCACGCGGCAGATCCTGGCCGCGCACCGGTTCGAGGTCATCACGGCTAAGGACGGCGACGAGGGCATTGCCAAGGCAAAATACGAGAAGCCTGACCTGATCGTGCTGGATGTTATAATGCCCGGCAAGGACGGTTACACGGTGTGCTTTGAACTGCGCAAGAACCAACAGACCCGCCCCATACCGATAATCATGCTGACCGCGATCGGACAGCAGCTTTCCAGGCCGGAGTACGGCGTGGAGATCGCGATCGACCATCTCGCCGATGATTTTATTGATAAACCGGTCGAAATCCCGGCGCTGCTTAAGAAGATCGAAAAGCACCTGATGTTCAGATAGCCCGCAGCACGCTATTAAGGCAACGCGCATCTCGATGAAAGGGGATTGAATGCGATGGAAAGCTGGGTCTAATGACCAAGAGAAAACCATGAAAAGCCAAGAACAATCGGTTACACCAAATTTCAAATATGAAGTGGCAAAAGAACCCGGCGGCGAGAATATAAAAGCCTGCTATGCTTGCGGCATCTGCACGGCGAGCTGTCCTATTCGAGAGATCGATACGCGATATAATCCGCGGCAGATCATAAGGATGGTCCTGCTGGGCATGAAAGACCGGGTTTTGAAGAACGATTTCATCTGGTTTTGTTCAACCTGTTATTCTTGCTCAGAACGGTGCCCGCAGGGGGTACGGTTCACGGATGTCATGAACGCGATCAAGAACATGGCCGTAAAAGAAGGGTTTATTCATCCCGCGTTCGTTCAACAGGTCGAGCTTTTAAAGCAATTCGGCCGCCTGTATGAGATCGATGAGTTCGACAACAACAAAAGAGTCTCGTTCGGATTGCCAAAGGTTGAAAAGACCAAGGGATTCACGCGCAAACTTTTGGAAATCACAGGATTGGACAAGATCCTGGCGAGGAAAACCTAACATGAAGTACGCACTATTCCCGGGTTGTACCGTATTAGGCAGGGGCAGGAACTATGAAATGGCGGCACGGGCAGTGGCGAAGGAGACCGGACTTGAGTTTACGGACATCGCCGATTTCGAATGCTGCGGGTTCCCGATCAAGTCAGTTCACCAGGAGAGCGCATTTTTCCTGGCCGCGCGCAACCTGCTGGCCGCCGAGAACGAAGATCTCGATGTCTGCACGCTGTGCAGTGCCTGCACAAGCTCACTGACCGAGGTCAGCAAGCATCTTTCCGATGATTTCCCGGAAAAGACCAGGACCCTCGCGCTGCTCAAGAAAGCCGGGTTCGATTACCGACTCAGCAGGAATATCGTAGTCAAACATTTTGTCAAGATCCTGTACGAGGATATCGGGATCCCGGAGATCTCGAAGTTGATAAAGAAAAAACTTACCAATCTCAAGGTCGCGGCGCACTACGGATGCCATTACCTGAAACCAACCGACATTTATCAAACTCCAGAAGATCCGGAAAATCCAAAATCCCTCGATGAACTGATCAGCGTCACGGGCGCGGTGCCTTTGGACTACAACGAGAAAACGCGATGCTGCGGTGCCAGCCTCCTGGCGATCAGCGAGGACCTGGCGTATTCCGTTGCCCGCCCGAAAATGACCGCGCTCAAGCGGAATTCAGTGGACGCAATGGTCCTGATGTGTCCATTCTGCAGCGTCATGTTCGATGATAATCAGCGGAAGATGGAACAAAAATTCAATGAAGTGTTCACCATCCCGGTCCTGTACTATCCTCAACTGCTTGGTCTGGCGATGGGCTTGGATGAAAAAGCTCTGGGCTTGAGGATGAACAGGGTGTCCACAAAAGCATTGATGGAGAAGATTAGATGAAGGCTTACAAAATGCAGAATACCAAATATCAAGATCCAAATGAATCCCAAATTCCAAATGTCAAAAGCCAGTTTCTGAAGCGGAGGATCCATGAGTAACGGAAAGGTTGGCGCGGTGATGGTTGTCGGCGGCGGGATCGGCGGCATACAGGCAGCGCTGGACCTGGCAGATTCCGGATTCAAGGTTTATCTGGTCGAGAAGGGTCCAAGCATAGGTGGGGTCATGGCTCAGCTCGACAAGACATTCCCCACCAACGACTGCGCGATGTGCATCCTGGCGCCGAAGCTGGTCAGTGTCGCGAGACATCCGAACATAAAGATCATCACTAACGCCGAGATCGAAAAACTCGGCGGTGAATCCGGCAATTTCGTCGTGACCGTGCAGAAAAAACCGCGGTTTGTTGATGAGGATAAGTGCACGGGCTGCGGGCTTTGCATGGCGAATTGCCCGGTAATGCAGATCGCATACGCTGATATCGACAAGGAGACAATACAGCTGCAACCCGAGGATTTTGCCAAGGTCCAGGGGATCATCAGTGATTACAAGTCCAAGGAAGGCAGCCTTATGCCGATCCTCCAGAAGATAAACGCAACGTACAATTACCTGCCGATGGACTTGCTGCGCTATGTCGGTAGGGAATTGGATATACCTTTAAGCCATATATATAACATCGCGACGTTCTACAACGCTTTTAGCCTCGTGCCGAAGGGAAAGTATACGATCGCGCTCTGCCGCGGTACCGCATGCCATGTCCGCGGTTCGGGCAGATTGCAGGAAAAGGTCGAACAGGAGCTGGGCATCAGTGACGGTGGGACGACCGAAGATTTTTTATTCTCGTTGCAGACCGTCCGGTGTATCGGGTGTTGCAGCATAGCACCAGCAGTTCGCATTGGTCGTAATACCTACGGTAATGTCAGGGTAAATGAGATCGGCAATATATTGAGAAAGTACAGACTATGAAGCTAAAGAACAAAGAAGACCTGCAAAAGCTTAAGGATAGCGGGATAAAGAAGCTCTATCCGGACAAGGTGAGGATCAGTGTCGGGATGGCGACATGCGGACTGGCGACCGGCGCCGAACAGGTCTACAATTATTTCAGCAAGGAGATCGACTCTAACGGCAAGTTTAACCTTGTCCCGGTCGGGTGCATTGGGTTTTGCCAGAAAGAACCGCTGGTCGATATCCTGATCCCTGGCTTACCGCGGGTGACTTTTTCCAAAGTTAATGAAGAAAAGGCTAAACTCATCTTTGATGATCTGAAAAAAGACCATATAAACAATAGTATCGCAGCCTGGCGTTTTGATGAAGATGAATGGTTGATATTGAACGAGAAGAAGTCTCTCGTCGCCCGTGATCTACCGGACGCGGTCCGGTCGATAGAACTCTATAACAACATCGCGTTCTTCAAAAAACAGCTCAAGATCGCCCTGCGAAATTGCGGTTTCATTAATCCCGAAGATATCGAGGAGTACATTGCGCGCGGCGGCTATTTTTCTCTGATGCAGGTACTGAAGGGATATTCGGCCGACCAGGTGATCGGCGATGTCAAGAAATCCGGACTGCGGGGGCGCGGCGGCGCGGGTTTTCCGACAGGTTTGAAGTGGGAATTGTGCCGGAAATCAAAGGGAGAGACAAAGTACATAATCTGCAATGCTGACGAGGGAGACCCCGGCGCATACATGGACCGGAGCATCCTTGAAGGAGACCCGCATTCGGTCATTGAAGGCATGGTGATCGGCGCCTATGCCATCGGAGCGCAAGAGGGCTACATTTACGTGCGCACTGAATACCCGCTGGCGATCGAACGGTTCAAAAAAGCGATCAGCGATGCTGAGGAAAGTAACCTGCTGGGTGACAACATTCTGGGCACTAATTTCAATTTCAAGATAAAGATGGCGCAGGGTTCGGGCGCATTTGTCTGCGGCGAGGAAACATCTCTGATAAGCTCGATCGAAGGGAAGTCGCCGGAACCAAGGTTAAGGCCGCCATTCCCGGCCGAATCCGGATTATGGGGAAAACCGACGAATATAAACAATGTGGAGACCTGGGCGAATATCCCGGTCATTATCGCCCGCGGTGGGGATTGGTTTTCCCGGATCGGAACGGAAAAGAGCAAGGGCACGAAGGTGTTCTCGCTGGTCGGAAAAATAGAAAATACAGGGTTAATAGAAGTGCCGATGGGGATGAAGCTGGATGAGATCATCGAGATGGGCGGCGGTATTCCCAAAAACCGAAAGTTCAAAGCCATTCAGACGGGCGGACCTTCAGGCGGCTGTCTGCCTTTAAGCCATATCAATCAGCCTGTCGATTATGAAAAACTTGCCGAAGCCGGATCGATCATGGGATCTGGCGGCATGATCGTAATGGATGAACGCACCTGCATGGTGGACATCGCAAGATATTTCCTTGAGTTTCTCAAGGATGAGTCCTGCGGCAAGTGCTCGTCGTGCCGTGAAGGAACCCGGGAGATGTATGAGATCGTTGACCGCATTTCCAGGGGAGAAGGCAAGGAAGGCGATATCGATCTCCTGGAGAACCTGGGTAAGGTAGTGAAATCGGCTTCAATGTGCGGGCTGGGGCAGACCGCGGCCAATCCGGTCCTGTCCACGATAAGGTATTTCAGGGATGAATACGAAGAACATATCAAGCATAAAAGATGCCCGGCGATCGTTTGCAAGGAGATCGTTTCGTCCCCTTGCCAGCATACCTGTCCAATAGGCACCGAGGCTCAATTATACGTGTCGTATATCGCCAGCAGAAAGTTCGAGCAGGCGCTCGAGGTGATAACCAGGGACAACCCCATGCCGGCGTCGGTGAGCCGCATCTGTCATCATCCGTGCGAAAGAATGTCGTGCCGCGCCGGTGATATCGGGGAGCCCATAAATATCCGCGGTCTGAAGAGGTTCGTCATCGATTGGGCAACCGCAGCGAAGAAAAATATCGAGCCTCCAGGCAAAACGCCTGCCACCGGCAAGAAAATAGCCATTGTTGGCGCTGGACCGGCGGGCTTGACAGCCGGTTATTACCTTTGCCTTAAAGGTCACAAGGTCACAGTTTTCGACTCGGAGCAAAAACCCGGCGGCATGTTATTGGTCGGAATCCCCGAGTACCGGCTTCCCAGGCCGGTGCTGGATTTCGATATCCAAAACATGAAAAAAGCAGGACTGGAGATTAAAAATGGCGTGAGGATCGGCGAGCAAGTTAGTATCGACGAGCTGCTGAAACAGGGCTACGACGCGGTGTTCGTAGCGGTCGGGGCTCATGAAAGCATCAAGATGGGTGTTGTGGGAGAAGACCATCCGCGCGTTTTGCCGGGCATGAAATTCCTGCGGGCGGTCCATACCGGTCAGAAGGTCGATCTGGGCAACAAGGTATGCGTGATCGGCGGTGGTAATTCCGCGATCGATGCTGCCCGTGTTGCCCTGAGACTGGGATGCGAGGTGGAGATCTATTACCGCCGCACCAGGTCTGAAATGCCCGCTTTTCCTGAAGAGATCGAAGGGGCACTCGAAGAGGGCGTCAAGATCCAGTACCTTGTTGCGCCCCAAAAGATCGCGGAGCAGAACGGCAAGCTTCTTTTTACGTGCTCACGCATGGCGTTGGGCGAGATCGACAGCTCGGGCCGGCGCAAGCCGGTTCCCATACCGGGCTCTGAATTCACCACTGGATTCGACACGATAATCGCAGCGGTCAGCGAGCAGCCGCAGACCGGGTTTCTTGCTAAACACGCTAAACTAACCAAATGGGGAACGGTGGACGTGAATGCGGAGACCCTTCAGAGCAGCCATCCCCAGATCTTCGCGGGCGGCGACGCGATCCGCGGGCCGAGCACGGCGATCGAAGCGATCCGCGACGGCAAACTGGCCGCTGAATCGATCGATAGTTATTTGAAAAAAGCTGCGTGGATGCGGAAACATGCGGTGACACGGCCGTCGATCTATGTCGAGCCGGTTGCCATGACCGAAGTGGAGATGGCCGATTACCAGCGCGTCAAAATGCCCGGCCTGGCAGTATCCCCCCGGATCAATAAATTCCCCGAGATCGATAATGGTTACACCGAGGAAATGGCGATCAAGGAAGCCCGGCGGTGTTTGCATTGCGATCTGGAGACCACGCAGGGTCAGGAATTTGTGAAAAAGTGCAAGGAGCGAAAATGACGATAAAACTCCATATTGATAAAACGCCGGTCGAGATCGAAAAGGGGAAAACGATCCTTGAGGCAGTAAAAAAGCTGAATATCGATATCCCGACGCTGTGCTATCATAAGGCATTGAGTCCCTACGGCGCATGCAGATTATGCGTGGTGGAGATCAACAGGGCCGGCAGGAAGACCATCCAGGCTTCGTGCCTGTATCCGGCTGACAACGATATCGAGGTCGTCACCAATTCGCCCGAATTGCAGAATATCAGGCGCACGATGATCGGTCTGATCATGGCGCGAGCTCCGAAATCACAACAGATCATTGACGTGGCGCGGAAATTGGGAGTACAGGAGAGCCCGTATCATATCAAAGACGAAGATTGCATGCTCTGCGGTCTTTGTATCCGCATGTGCAAGGAACGAATGGACCGAAGCGCGATCGGTTTTTCAAAACGCGGCGATAAAAGGAAGATCGCGCCACCTTTCGAGGTGAACTCAAGGACCTGCATGGTGTGCGGCGCATGTTACGCGGTATGCCCAACAGCCAATGAACGGTTGAAGAAGATCAGCGACAAGCCGTCGAGATCGATCCTCGATGAGTTCGATGAAAGACTCAGGCCAAGGCCGGTTATAAGGATACCATTTCCCCAGGCGGTTCCCAATCTCGCAATAATCGATAAAGAAAAATGCATTCATTTCCTGACCGACAAATGCAAGGTCTGCGAGGAGTTCTGCGAGGCCAAGGCGATCAAGTATGACCAGCAGGAAGAGGTCATGGACCTGAACGTCGGTTCCATTGTTCTGGCTCCTGGTTTCGATGAATTCGACGCCAAAAGAAAGAGCGAGTATGGTTATGGCCGCCATGACAACGTGGTGACCTCAATGGAGTTCGAACGCATCCTCTCGGCTTCTGGTCCTTTCCAGGGTCATATCAAGAGACCGGGCGATCTCAAGGAACCGCAGAGGATCGCGTTTATTCAATGCGTCGGTTCCCGCGACCCGCAGGCAGGCGCGAGCTACTGTTCTTCGGTATGCTGTACCTACGCGATCAAGGAGTCGATCATCGCCAAGGAACACGCCAAAGGAGGACTGGATACGACGATCTTCTACATGGATATAAGGACCTTTGGCAAGGGTTTCGAGAGTTATTACCAACGGGCAGAAAAAGAGTACGGCGTGCGGTTCGTGCGGGCCGGGGTCTCGAAGATCGACCAGGATCCGGTCACCAGAAACGTTATCATCCATTACGAGAGCGAACAGGGTGAAATAAAAGAGGAAGAGTTCGATATGGCGGTGCTGTCGGTCGGATTGGTCCCTAAGGATGACATGAAGGCACTTTCGAAAAAACTGCGCGTTAACCTGAACGAGCATGGATTCTGCAAGACCAGCGAATTCCTGCCCGTCGACACGATCCGGGACGGTATCTATGTCTGCGGCGCGTTCGCAGGTCCCAAGGACATTCCTGAGACCGTGACGCAGGCGTCGGCGGCTGCAGGTGAAGCGATGACAAATCTAGCCAGCGTCAGAAACACACTTGTGTCAAAGAAACAGTACGCCAAGGAGCTTGATGTCAGCGCACAGGAGCCGCGGATCGGCGCTTTCATCTGCCACTGCGGTATTAATATCGGCGGTTACGTTGATGTCAAAGCGGTCATGGAATATGCCAAAACCCTGCCCGGTGTCGTCTATGTGGAGAACAATCTCTACACCTGTTCTCAGGATACCCAGAAAAAAATGGTAGAGATGATAAAAGAGCATCAGCTGAACCGGGTGGTCGTAGCATCATGCACACCGCGGACACACGAGCCGCTGTTCCGGGAAACGATCCGGGAAGCAGGGTTGAATCCCTATTTGTTCGAGATGGCGAATATCCGTGACCAGTGTTCCTGGATCCACATGCAGGAACCAGCCGAGGCGACGGTCAAGGCAAAGGACCTGGTGCGGATGGCTGTCGCCAAAGCACGCCTTTTAACGACGCTCAAGCGTGTCGAGCTCGATGTCACGCAAAAGGCGTTGGTGATTGGCGGCGGCGCGACCGGTATGGTATCGGCTTTGACCCTGGCGGATCAGGGTTTTGAGGTTTTCCTCGTAGAGCGCGAGCCTGACCTGGGCGGTCACATGCGGCACATTTACCACACGATCGAAGGCCGGAATGTCGCTGGTTATCTCGACCGTCTCACCGCGAACGTAAAAGCCCACAAGCATATCAAACTGTTCACCAGGGCTGAGGTCGAATCGCTTAAAGGGTTCGTCGGCAACTACGAATCCCGGATAAAAAGGGCCGATGGCGGCGTGGAAACAGTGGTCCACGGCGTGGTCATCGTAGCTACGGGGGCGGATGAACACATCACCACCGAGTACATGTACGGGTCTAATGAGCGGGTGGTTACCCAGCGGGAGTTCGAAAAACTGCTGAACGATCCGGCGGCACTGGAAAAAAAGAATGCCAAAAACATCGTCATGATCCAGTGCGTTGGGTCCCGTGACGACAAACACGAATACTGCAGCCGGATCTGCTGCTTCCAGGCCGTAAAAAATGCCCTGCACATGCTGGAGCAGGACCCGCAGGCAAATGTCTATGTTCTGTACCGCGACGTCAGGACCTACGGCCTGCGCGAGGACTATTACCGCAAGGCGCGCGAAGCCGGGGTCGTTTTTATCCGGTATGATGATACGTCCAAACCGGTCCTTGAATCAAGCGGTGGAAAACTGCGTTTGACCGTCAACGAGCCGATCCTGCGCGAGACGATCGAGGTCATGCCCGACCTGATCGTGCTGTCCGCGGGCATCGAGCCGCGCAAGGACAACGCCATACTTGCCAAAATGCTCAAAGTACCGCTGAACAGCGAAGGGTTCTTCCTGGAAGCGCATGTTAAATTAAGACCTGTCGATTTCGCCACCGAAGGCGTTTTCGTGGCGGGAATGGCACACAGTCCGAAAGGGATTGACGAGGCGATAAGCCAGGCAAAGGCCGCCGCGGCACGGGCGACCACAATCATCGCGCATAAAAAATATTACGCGGAAGCGACCGTGTCATTCGTGAACGAGGACCTTTGCGCGGGCTGCGGCGTGTGCAGCGCTCTCTGTCCTTACGAAGCCATCGAGATAACGACTAAGGATGACAAACGGCTGTCCAAGGTAAATGAGGCGTTATGCAAGGGTTGCGGAACGTGCGTGGCCGCCTGTTCGTCCGGGGCCATGGGGCAGTACGGGTTCACCAAGCAACAGGTCATCGCGATGGTCGATGCGCTGAAAGAGTGAGGTGCGTGATGAGCGAGTTCAAACCCAAAGTGGTTGTTTTCTGCTGCAACTGGTGCTCTTACGCGGGCGCTGACCTGGCGGGCGTGTCGCGTTTGCAGATGCATCCGAATTTCAGGATCATCCGGACCATGTGTTCGGGGCGGATCGAACCAGAGTTCGTTCTGCGCGCTTTCAAGAATGGTGCCGACGGGGTATTGCTGACCGGCTGCCATCCTGGCGATTGTCATTATATTTCTGGGAACTACAAAGCATTGCGCCGGTATCAGGGAATGAAGGTCCTGCTGAAGGAATTCGGCATCAACGAGAACCGGTTCAGGCTGGAATGGGTCTCGGCCGGCGAAGGCATCAAATTCCAACAGGTCATAAACGACTTTATTGATGAAGTCCAGCGGTTGGGCCCGCGGCAGCAATAATACCCCTGAACGTTCTCACCGGAACGGGCACTGCGGCGAGGCCAATCGTAAAAACATTGAACAACTATGATCCGGATTGAGATTTTATTGACATAATCGCCGATCTATATATACTTGAATTGATTTATTGATTTTAGGTCTGCGCCTATAGCTCAATCCGCCACAAAGTATGGCGCATAGAGCAACGGATTTCAAAAGCTGCGGCGGCATTACACGTTACTTGACCACCGCCGCGTTTTTTATACAATATAACGACCGAACATGATAAAGATCTCCCTGAGGACAAAACTGCTGGTCAGCCTGGTGTCGGTGATTCTGATCAGCGGGGTGATCAGCACCGTCGCCGGCGTCAGGTTGATCGGCAACGATATCATCAAACAGGCGCAGGACAAGGTCAGGACCGACCTTAATTCAGCGCGTGAGATATACAATGAACTGCTAAAAGACGCCAAGAATATCACCCGGTTCACGTCAACACGCGTGTTGGTGCGAGATGCGGTCGTGAAAAATGATCGGCAGTACCTGGTCAATGTCCTTGCCCAGGTGCTGAAGAGCGAGAACCTCGACATCCTTATCGCTCTGGACGCCGGGGGACGCGTGATTACCCGGGCGAATAACCCGTCGGTTTACGGCGATGACCTGTCGTCCAATGCCTTGCTGCAGCGCGTTATTAATGACCGGCTGTCGACCGCGACCACGATCCTGTTGGCCGAGAACCAGCTGCAGCGCGAGGGCGACGCGCTGGTCAGACAGGCAGCCATCGAGATTCTGCACACACCGATGGCGAAATACCAGCGGACCGGCATCGAGAAGAACGGGATGGCGGTCGCAGCGGCAACGCCCGTGTTCGATGACGACCAGAGAATGGTGGGTATCATCTACGGCGCCAAATTGCTCAACCACAATTATGATCTGGTCGATCAGGTGAAGAACACGGTGTTCCAGGACGAGAAATACAAGGGTAAGGATATCGGCACAGCGACGATCTTTCAAGGCGACTTGAGGATATCGACCAATGTCAAGAACGAGGACGGCAGCCGGGCGATCGGCACGCTTGTTTCCCAGAGCGTTTACGAAGCCGTGCTGGAAAGGGGAGAACGCTGGATCGCGCGGGCATTCGTCGTCAATGACTGGTATATTACGGCTTACGAACCGATCCGGGATATAAACAATAATGTGACGGGGATTCTCTATGTCGGGATCCTTGAGCAGAAGTACACGGACATGCGAAACAATGTGATCCTGACGTTCCTCGGGATAACCCTGCTGGGCATGGTCGTGGTCTTTTTCATATCCTTCATGATCGCACAGGGGATCGTGAGGCCGGTCGCGAGACTGGCGACCGCCGCCCATCATATCGCCGATGGCGATTTTTCCTACTCGACCAACATCCAGTCCAGCGATGAGATCGGCGAACTGGGTAAAGTCTTCAATTTCATGGTGACCTCGATCAGCGAGCGGGACGCCCAGATCAGGGAACTGGCGCAGCTAAAGATCGCGGAAGCAGAACGGCTGGCCATGATCGGTCAGCTGGCTGCCGGCGTCGCGCATGAAATAAATAACCCGCTGACGGGTATCATCCTGTACTGCGATCTGGTCCTGCGGTCGCTACCCAAGGGTGATCCGAAGCGGACGAACCTGGAAAAGATCAACGCCGAAGCGCTGCGATGCAAGAATATCGTCAGGGGTTTGCTCGACTTCGCGCGCCAGAAAAAACCCGAGATCAAGGATTGTTCGGTCAACCAGTTGCTGGAAGCTTCTCTGTCCCTGATCAAGAGCCAGGCGCTTTTTCTTAACATCACGATCGACAGGATACTGGATGAGACGCTGCCCATGGTCAAGGTCGATCCTTCGCAGATCCAGCAGGTCTTCATGAACATTATAATCAATGCTGGGGAGGCAATGGAAGGGAAGGGCGAGCTGTCCGTGAGGACCGCGCTTTCGAAAGACAGAAAATTCGTGGAGGTCACGTTCGCCGACACGGGACCGGGCATAAAAGAAGAGAACATCAAGAAAATATTCGAGCCGTTCTTTACGACCAAGGAAGCGACCCATGGCGTGGGACTCGGCTTGAGCATAAGCCATCGCATCATCGAGGATAATGGCGGAAAGATATCGGTTACGAGTGAGATCGGCAAGGGAACGACTTTCGTGATCCGCCTGCCTTGCTGATGGCAATATTTATTTGGCAAGCCGCAATTACTTGATTTTTTTTTTATTTCGGATATAATATGGCCCTATGGAAAAAGTCATTAAGATCCTGAAAAAATATCCGACCGGTCAGGCCAGTATCATACAGATCCTGCAAGAGGTGCAAAGTGAATATAATTGCCTGCCCAAGGACGTATTGACCTATATCGCTCGAAGAGTGCATGTGCCTTTGAGCAAAATGTATGGAATCGCGACATTTTTTGCAGCTTTCAGCCTAGAACCACGAGGGCGGCATTGCCTGACCGTATGCATGGGAACGGCTTGCCACGTACGCGGGGCACCGGAAGTACTGCTCTGTTTGGAGGATAAGCTTGGTCTCGCGGTCGGTGAGACCAGCAAAGACCGTGAATATACACTGGAAACGGTAAATTGCCTGGGCGCGTGCGCGCTCGCGCCAATCGTAGTTGTGGACGGCAAATATCATGGCCAGGTTTCGGTACGAGCCGTGGATAAGATCGTCAAGGAAGTGAAGTGAGAATTTATCGCCACCTGCTGGTCTGCGCCGGGACCGGCTGCGTAGCCTGCGGTTCATACGAAATAAGGTCGGCGCTTGTCGCGGAGATAGCGAAGCGGGGACTGCAGCGGGAGATTGAAGTCGTTGCGACCGGCTGCAATGGATTCTGCGAACGCGGTCCGATTATCGTAGTCCAGCCCGATGACATATTTTATCAGCATGTTTCTGTCAGCGACATACCGCACCTCGTCGAAGAACATTTCATCAACCATTGTCCGGTAACAAGGTTGATGTACATGCCGCCAGGCGGAAAGGAACCGGTTCCCAGGATGTCCGAAATCGGTTTCTTCAAGTATCAGCGTCTTTTCGTGCTGAGGAACCGCGGCCGGATCGATCCCGAGAACATCGAAGAATACATCGCTTTTGACGGTTACTTTGCAATGGAAAAGGCGCTGACGAAGATGACCGCGCCGGAGATAATAAACGAGATCATTGCATCTGGTCTGAGGGGCCGGGGAGGAGCGGGTTTTCCTACCGGCCGGAAGTGGCAGATGTGCCGTGATTCCACCGGCGACCGCAAATATCTGATCTGCAACGGCGACGAGGGCGATCCGGGTGCCTTTATGGATAGAAGCGTCCTGGAGGCAGACCCACACTCGGTCATTGAAGGTATGATCATCGGCGCCAAGGCGATCGGCGCCCAGAAAGGGTATATCTACGTGCGGTCCGAATATCCGCTGGCGGTAAAAAGGATCATGCGGGCGATCGAACAAGCGGAAGAGGCTGGTTTGATCGGCAATGACATTCTGGGGACCGGTTTTGACTTTCACTTGGAAATCGTGAAGGGCGCCGGAGCTTTTGTATGCGGGGAAGAGACGGCACTCATGGCGACCATTGAAGGCAAGGTCGGAAGACCCCGACCGCGGCCTCCTTACCCGGTCATAAGCGGATTGTGGGGCAGGCCGACGAATATCAACAACGTCGAGACCTGGGCCAATGTGCCTCAGATCATATCAAAAGGCGCTGCGTGGTTCTCGGAGATCGGCACGGAAAAGAGCCGGGGAACCAAGATCTTCTCGTTAGTCGGCAAGATCAACAACACCGGATTGGTGGAAGTGCCAATGGGCATGACGCTGAGATCGATCATTTACGATATCGGTGGCGGTATACCGCAAAACAAACAACTAAAGGCTGTTCAGACCGGCGGTCCATCAGGCGGGTGCATACCCCGGGAAATGATCGATCTGCCGATCGATTACGAAAGTCTGACCCAGGCCGGATCAATGATGGGTTCGGGCGGCATGATCGTAATGGACGAAGATACGTGCATGGTTGATATTGCCAAATATTTTCTGAATTTCACCCAGCAGGAATCATGCGGCAAATGCCCGCCCTGCCGTATAGGAGTAAAGCAAATGGTCAAGGTTCTGGAACGGATCACCGAAGGCCGCGGACTTGCAACCGACGTTGATCAGCTTGTATCGATAGCAGCGAATATCAAGACGACTTCGCTGTGCGGTCTGGGTCAGACCGCACCTAACCCGGTACTTAACACGATCAATTATTTCCGCAACGAGTATGATGCGCACATCAATGACAAGCGCTGTCCCGCGCTAGTGTGTAAATTGCTAATATCATACGTGATCGATAAGGAGCTGTGCACGGGCTGCGTCGCGTGTTCGAAGAGTTGTCCCAGCAAGGCGATCACCGGTAAACCAAAGGGAACTTATGTGATCGATCAAAAAAAATGCAATCGCTGCGGCATCTGTATCACGGTTTGTCCGTCGAAATTTGGCGCAGTCAAAAAGGTGACGCCGGCGGTAACGTGATAAAAATAAGTATCAACGGAAAAGAGTTTACTGCTCAAAAAGGCGATAGCGTGTTGACGGTCTGCCAGCGGGAACGCATCGCCGTGCCGACCCTATGCTATCAGAAAAACCTGCAGCCATATGGCGGCTGCCGTCTATGCATCGTCGAGGTCAGGGGAATGTCATGGCCCGTGGCGTCGTGCACGCTCCCGGTCGAGGAAGGCATGGTGGTCGTGACCGACAGCCCGGGTTTGAGAGAACAGCGGAAATTCACCCTGCAGCTGATCCTTTCAGAGCATCCCCATTCATGCTTGATCTGCGCGAAGAAACAAGATTGCGCGCAGTACATGGAGTGCATCGAGAAAGAACCTATTACCTTTGGATGCAAATACTGCGCCCGCAACGGGACCTGCGAACTGCAGAAACTAACCGAGGAATTCGGGATTACCGAGATCCCATTTGCGTTCAGCTATCGCAATGTTGATATCGAAAACCGAGATCCCTTTTTTGAACGCAATTACAACCTCTGTATCCTGTGCGGCCGGTGCGTGCGGACGTGCGATGAACTGAGGGGCGCGTCGGTCATCGATTTCCACCACCGCGGATCCAAGACCCTGGTCGGGACGGCGTACGGCGTCTCCCACCTGGAAACACCCTGCCAGTTCTGCGGAGCCTGCGTTGATGCCTGTCCGACCGGCGCGATGAGCGAAAGGTTCAGCAAATGGGATGGCAAACCCGACCGGATCGTCGCCAGCAGCTGTGTGTTATGCAGTGCCGGCTGCGATATCAACATCAACGTAAAGAACGAAAAAGTCGTTTCCACTACGCCCCGGAACAACGGGATATGCGTGAGGGGCCGCTTCGGGATCGCGCCGCTGGTCAACCACCCGAGACGCGCGACGGTGCCGGTCATGAAAATGAACGACCGGCATGTCGAAGTGGAATGGGATGAAGCCCTGGAGTTTGCGGCTTTGAAGCTGAGTCAGGTCCGCGCGAGGTCCGCCATTGTTTTCTCGCCCCAGATCTCGTGCGAAGCCATCGACGCCATATCCTGCTGCGTGGAATTAGCGGGTATCGATTCGATCGGGGCACCGTACGCTTCGTTCGAAAGAGTGCTAACTGAGGTGATGGCGCCGGCACCAGTTTCGAAAAAGACAGCCCTGGTGGTCGTGGCGACCGATATGATCAGCGATTTTTCTGTAGAGCTGCTGCGCATAAAAAGTCATATCAAAGAACGCCCGCTGCTGATCGTGGTCGATCCGGTGCAGACGAAGATCGCGGAGACCGCCGATATCTGGTTCAGACCCGAACCGGCAAGAGTAAACGAATTTGTCAGCACGCTGCTGACTGAAAGAGCCGATAGCGCGATCGCTGGTATCGCCAAGCAGGAAATTATTGAAGCCAAGAAAAGACTGGCGGGCCGGGATGTCTACCTATTATACGACCCTGCGAACAACTTCAAATTCAATGCCGGAAAGGAAAAATCGATCCATCAGGTACCGGTGTTTTTTCACGCCAATATGGCTAAATGTTCGGCATTCGACTGCTTTGATCCCGGTCTTTTAAGCGTTAAGAACCCGTTCGAGTGTCTGTATCTGATCGGCGAGACGCCCAAGGTCGCGATCCCGTCAAAAACGGTGATCGTGCAGGATTGCTTCACGCCGGATATCAATTTTGACCTTTTCCTGCCGGCCGCGATGCCCGGTGAATATGACGGCAGTTTCATCGATTATCAGGGTAAGGTTAAAAGAGTGTACAAAGCCGTGGAGCCGGCGGACAAAGCCAGACCGGACGATTGGATCATCAAGGAGATAGCTTCGCGGCTCAATACCGGCGCGGCTGAGCCCAAGGCTCCGAAGATCGCCTTTTGCAAGGATGCGGTTAAAACAGTAAAGCTGACGAAAAAATATCCGTACTACCTTGTGGTCCGGGAAAACACCTGCCTTTTTCGTTCCAAATCCTTGTCTAGGCTGTTGAAAGGTTTCCGGCGAATACGCAAAGATGATTATGTCTGGGTAAATCCGCAGGACGCCGATGTATTGAACCTGAAACAGGGGGCTGAAGTGAATCTGGAGAGTGCCTGTTTTTCCGTTCCGATCCGGGTTTGGATAACGGAAGACGTGATGCCCGGCGTTATGTTTGCATACCAGGACGTAGCCACTGGTCTGGTCAGGGAATCAGCAGTGAGGATCGATGTATAAAATCCTGAAGCTCGAACCGATCGTGCCCAATATCAACCTCCTGGTGGTCGCTTCCAAAGATATCCACCGGAACGCGAAACCCGGCGAGTTCGTGGTCGTCCGCGCCGATGAGCCGGGCGAACGGATACCGTTGAACCTCGTTGAATGGGACAAGGAAAGCGCGAGCATGGTCTTCATGGCCGTGGGAACATCGACCAGAAAGCTCTCGTTGTTAAAGGCGGGCGACAGCGTTGCGACCCTTGCCGGACCGTTGGGGCGGCCCACCGAGATGGTCCAGGGCAAGACTGTCCTGGCGATCGGCGGGTGCTACGGGATCGGAGCGCTGTATCCGGTGATCAAGGCGTTCAAGGAGAACGGCAACCGGGTCATTACCGCGATCGAAGCGCGCAGTTCATTCCTGCTGTACTGGCAGGAAAAACTAAAGGGCTACAGCGATGAACTCCACGAGATCACGCGGGACGGCACCAGGGGCTTTAAGGGACATATCAATGATTTCTTGAACGGTTACCTTGCCGCCAACAAAGTGGACCTCGTTTATTGCCAGGGTTGCACTTACCTGACATACCTCGTCTCCCAGACCACGAAGGCGAGCGGTACGAAGACGATCGTTGGCCTAAACCCCATCATGATCGATGCGACCGGCATGTGCGGTGTCTGCCGGGTGATCATCAATGGTCAGACAAAATTTGCCTGCGTCGATGGTCCGGAATTCGATGGGCATGCCGTGGACTGGGATAATCTCCTTGCCCGCCGGCATACCTACATGCAGGATGAACGCAGGTCATTGAGTTTCTTTGAATGCGAGACCTATGGCTGAGAAGATCAAACCGCATAAAACAAAGATGCGCGAGCAGCCCGCCAAAGAGCGGGTGAAGAACTACCGGGAAGTGCCGTACGGGTACAACCCGGAAGAAGCGGTCCTGGAAGCAAAGCGGTGCATTCAGTGCAAGAAACCGACCTGTATTGGCGGCTGCCCCGTGGAAATAGATATTTCGGCGTTCGTCAAGGCGATCGCCGAAGGTGATTTCAGAAAATCGATAAAGATCCTAAAAGAAAGAAATGTTCTGCCCGCGGTCTGCGGCCGGGTCTGCCCTCAGGAGACGCAATGCGAACAGGTCTGCGTGCTCGCCAAAAAATTCGAGCCGGTGGCGATCGGCCGGCTGGAAAGGTTCGTGGCTGACTGGGAAGCGAGCCAGGGCGAGGCGCCGGTGCCTGAACCACCGCCTCAAAGCGGTAAAAAGGTCGCGATCATCGGTTCGGGTCCGGGCGGGCTGACGGTCGCGGGCGATCTGATCAGGATCGGGCATGGCGTTACCATTTTTGAAGCATTGCACAAACCCGGCGGCGTGCTGGTGTACGGCATCCCCGAATTCCGGCTGCCCAAGGCGATCGTGTACCGTGAAGTCGACTATCTCGTCCGGAGCGGCGTAAAACTCATTCTTGATTTCGTGGTGGGCAAGACCGCGACGCTCGACCAGCTGCTTGAGGATTATAACGCGATCTATATCGGGACCGGCGCGGGCCTGCCCTGGTTCATGAACATACCAGGCGAGAACCTTAACGGCGTCTACTCGGCGAACGAGTACCTGACCCGATCTAATTTAATGAAGGCTTATTTGTTCCCGGAATACGATACCCCGATCGTACGCGGCAGGAACGTCGCGGTCGTGGGCGGCGGGAATGTAGCAATGGACTGCGCCCGCACCGCGCTCCGCCTGGGCGCCAGGGAAGTTCATATCGTGTACCGTCGTTCCAAACAGGAGATGCCGGCACGGATCGAAGAGATCCACCACGCCGAAGAGGAAGGCATCATTTTCGACTGGCTGACCCTGCCCTTGAAATATTTCGGGGACGAGCGCAACTG